>JAYWFR010000263.1:0-3159 GCA_043778695.1 Polaromonas sp.
ACCGGCCCACCACACGCCGTACATCTTTTCACGCGGGTAGCCGGTGGCTTGCGCTTCTTTGATCGACGTGGTGTTCATGATGCCCCAGCCCCACAGCACAACAAAGTCAGGCTTGGACTGACGCACTTGCAGCCAGGTGGCTTTTTGCTCAACGCCGGGCGCAGTCACTGGCAACAATTGCAATTCAAAGCCGTGCATTTTGCTGCGCTCTTGCATCAGCGGAATCGGCTCTTTGCCAAACGGTGAATCGTGATACACCAGTGCAATTTTTTTGCCTTTGAGCTTGTCAAAGCCGCCCTCTTTTTTGGCAATAGCTTGCAAAATCGTGTCAGCCGCTACCCAGTAAGTGCCGGCAATCGGGAAGTTCCATTTGAAAATGGTACCGTCAGCGCTTTCGCTGCGGCCGTAGCCAACAGTGACTACAGGCACTTTGTCGGCTGGGGCTTTTTCAGTGATGGCAAACGTTGCGCCGGTTGACAGTGGCTGCACAAAACTGGCGCCGCCGTTTTTGCCCTTCAGGCGCTCGTAGCACTCCACGCTGCGGGCGGTGTCATAACCGGTTTCGCATTCTTCAAACGATAGCTTCACATTGTTGATGCCGCCCTTGGCGTTGACCAATTTGAGGTAGTCTACAAAGCCGTTGGCCCAGGGTGCGCCGTTAGGGGCATAAGCGCCGGTGCGGTAAGACAGCACCGGTATGTATTGCTCTTTGGCCTGCGCGTAGGCAGTGGTTGCCACCAGCGACGACGCGCCAGCAGCCAAGGCGGCAATCGCCAGAATCACATTACGAACTTTCATAGTTGTCTCCAAAAAGTTAAGAAAAACAAAACACCAGAAAAACCGACACAAAAATCAAATCACAAAACAAAATCAATGCGGAAAGGGCCACAAACGTAATTTTTGCTTGCCCACGGCCCACAGCTTGGCCAAGCCATGCGGTTCCACAATCAAAAACCACACAATCAGCGCGCCAAAAATCATCAATTCAGCATGTGCAACGCCTGCTGTTGAAATATTCACACCCACCAAATTTGCCAGCACGGGCAGCGTGATGTTCAGCGCAATCGGCAGCAGCGTGATGAACGCCGCCCCTAAAAAGCCGCCCAATATCGACCCCATGCCGCCAATGATCACCATGAACAGCAATCGAAACGATTGATCTACCGAGAACGCAGCTGGCTCCCATGCACCGAGGTACACAAAGCCCCATAGGGCACCTGACATGCCAATGATGAACGAGCTGACCGCAAACGCGCTGAGCTTGGCGTACATCGGCCGAATGCCGATCACGGATGCCGCCACGTCCATGTCGCGGATGGCCATCCACTCGCGGCCAATGGCGCCGCGCACCAGGTTTTTGGCCAGCAGCGCGACAACCACCAAAATAGCCAGGCAAAAAACGTACTTGCTGGTGGCGCTTTCAATGGGCAGGCCAAACACTTGCAGGTTAGACACCGAGACCGAGCCCGAAGGCGAGTCGTTGGTAAACCACTTGATACGCAAAAACATCCAGTCTGAAAAGAACTGCGCGGCCAGGGTTGTCACGGCCAAGTAGAGGCCTTTGACGCGTAGGCTGGGTAAGCCAAACAAAATACCAAACAACATGGCGCAAACACCGCCGAGGAGGATGGTGGGGATCAGCGGCATGCCGGGTATACGCACAAAAAAGTTGTACGCACCGTAGGCGCCAACTGCCATGAAAGCGCCAGAGCCTAGCGAAATCTGCCCGCAGTAGCCGACCAAAATGTTCACGCCTAGCGCGGCCAGCGAGATGATCAGGAATGGAATCAAAATCGCGCGGAACAAATAGTCGCTGGCCAACATGGGCACTACGGCAAAAGCAAATATCAAAAACAAGCCAACAGCTATCCTGTCCTGCAGGATGGGGAAGATCTGGCTGTCAGACCGGTAGGTGGTTTTGAATTGACCGTTTTCTCTGTAAATCATGTTGTTCTCTTAAACTCGGTCAATGATTTTCTCGCCAAACAAACCCTGGGGTCTGAAAAGCAGAAAGCCTAAAGCAAGTACATACGCAAACCAAATCTCGATACCGCCGCCCACATAAGGCCCGATAAACACTTCGGCCAACTTTTCACCAACACCCAAAATCAAGCCACCCACAATCGCGCCGGGCACAGAAGTCAGACCGCCCAAAATCACTAACGGTAGTGCCTTGAGTGCGAGCACAGACAGCGAAAACTGCACGCCCAGTTTGCTGCCCCAAATCATGCCCGCCACCAGCGCTACAAAGCCAGCGACTGACCACACAATCACCCAAATACGGTTCAGGGGAATGCCAATTGACTGAGCGGCCTGGTGGTCATCAGCCACTGCGCGCAAGGCACGCCCCGTTTTGGTGAACTGGAAAAACGCCGCCAGGCTGGCTACCAATGCAGTAGCAATCACGGCTGCTACCAAGTCTTCTTTGTTGACCAGCAAGCCGCCGGGGAAAACGCTCTCCAGCAAGAACATCGGATCTTTGGGCATGCCCACGTCGATCTTGTAAATGCTCGAGCCAAAAATACTTTGACCCAAGCCATCCAGAAAATAAGAAATACCCAACGTGGCCATCAGCAGCGCCACACCTTCTTGATTGACAAGTTTGCCAAGAACGAACTTTTCAATCAAATAAGCGACCGCCACCATGAAGACGAGCGCAATTGCAAACGCGATAAGGTTAACCAGCCATTTCGATTCCAGCCCGGTCCAGCCCGGTATCCATTCAGAAAAGCGTGCCATCGCCAGCGCTGCAAACAGCACCATCGCACCCTGTGCAAAGTTGAACACGCCTGATGCTTTGTAGATCAATACAAAACCCAGTGCGACCAGGGAATACAGCATGCCGGACATCAGTCCGCTAATAATTGTCTCTAAAACCGGACCCATCTCTATCTCCAATTCAAGTAGGGGCCGCGGAACTGGCTTTGCCAGGCCGCAGGCGCAGCGGCCCCCTCGGGGGGCAGCGTATTACACGTAGTGAAAAGCGTGGGGGTCATACCTTTGTGCCGAGGTAGGCACTGATCACATCTTTGTTGTTACGTACTTCGTTAGGTGTGCCGTCGCCAATTTTTTTGCCGTAGTCCAGCACCACCACCCGGTCTGAGATGTCCATCACCACGCCCATGTCGTGCTCAATCAGCACCACCGTCGTGCCAAACT
>JAYWFR010000264.1:0-3157 GCA_043778695.1 Polaromonas sp.
GTACGACAACATCGCCTACATGAAGCAGCAGATGCAGGCGCTGGGGCTTGCCATCGACTGGAGCCGCGAGGTAGCGACGTGTGACGCGAGCTACTACAAGTGGAACCAGTGGCTGTTTTTAAAAATGCTGGAAAAAGGCATTGCCTACCGCAAAACTCAAGTCGTGAACTGGGACCCGATTGACCAGACCGTGCTGGCCAATGAGCAGGTGATTGACGGCAAAGGCTGGCGCACTGGCGCGGTGGTTGAAAAGCGCGAAATTCCAAGCTACTACCTGAAGATCACGGCCTACGCTGAAGAGCTGCTCGGCCATGTCAAGGGCGGCTTGCCCGGCTGGCCTGAGCGTGTGAAGCTGATGCAGGAAAACTGGATTGGCAAGAGCGAGGGCGTGCGGTTTGCTTTCACGCATGACATCAAGGATGCGAGCGGCGCACTGATTGGGTCATCGGAAGACTCGCCAGCAGGCGAGTCGGGCCGCATGTACGTCTTCACCACCCGTGCCGACACCATCATGGGTGTGACGTTTTGCGCAGTGGCACCTGAGCATCCACTGGCCTTGCATGCCGCACTCAGCAACCCCAAGCTTGCCGCGTTCATTGACGAGTGCAAGTCCGGCGGTACGACCGAAGCCGAGCTGGCGACGCAAGAAAAGAAAGGCGAACGCACTGGTTTGTTTGTGTCGCATCCGTTGACGGGTGAGCACATTGAAGTCTGGGTTGGCAACTATGTGCTGATGAGCTACGGCGACGGCGCGGTGATGGGCGTGCCTGCGCATGATGAGCGGGATTTTGAGTTTGCTAACAAGTATGGGCTGGCGATCAAGCAGGTTGTGGGTATGCTCCCTCTCCCGCGCGCGGGAGAGGGCCGGGGTGAGGGTTCGGCGAATTCGGCAGCGGATGCGGGTTCAGCCCTCACCCCAACCCTCTCCCAGAGGGAGAGGGAGAAAGTCAGGGAGTTTTCATCCAGCGTGTGGGCTGACTGGTACGGCGACAAACAACCAGGCGTGGCCATCAACTCCGGCAAATACAACGGCATGGCCTTTAAGGCTGCCGTTGACGCTGTCGCTGCCGACTTGATCGCCAAAGGCTTGGGTGAGAAAAAAACCACGTGGCGTTTGCGTGACTGGGGCGTGAGCCGCCAGCGGTATTGGGGCACGCCGATACCCATCATTCACTGTGTTGAACACGGCGCGGTGCCCGTGCCTGAAAAAGACCTGCCCGTGGTGCTACCGCAAGACTGCGTGCCAGATGGCTCGGGCAACCCGCTGCTCAAACACGTTGGCTTTCATGCGGGAGTCGTCTGCCCCATCTGCGGCAAACCCGGCAGGCGCGAGACCGACACGATGGATACGTTTGTCGATTCGTCCTGGTACTACATGCGATATTGCGATCCGAAAAACAATCAAGCAATGGTTGCTGAGGGTGCCAACTACTGGATGCCAATGGACCAGTACATCGGCGGTATCGAGCACGCGATTTTGCATTTGCTCTATGCCCGCTTCTGGACCAAAGTCATGCGTGATATCGGTCTGGTCAAAGCCGATGAACCGTTTACCAAGCTGCTGACCCAAGGCATGGTGCTCAACCACATCTACTCGCGCAAATCAGACAAAGGCGGCATCGACTACTTCTGGCCCAAAGAAGTCGAGGACATTCACGATGCAGACGGCAAAGTACGCACGGCCAAACGCAAGACTGACGGCTTAATCGTGAACTACGAAGGCGTAGGCACGATGAGCAAGAGCAAAAACAACGGCGTTGACCCGCAAGACCTGATTGAGAAATACGGCGCTGACACAGCGCGGCTGTACACCATGTTTACCGCTCCGCCTGAGGCTACGCTGGAGTGGAATGATGCGGGTGTGGAGGGCTCGTACCGCTTTTTGCGCCGCGTATGGGGTTTTGGCACCAAGCTAAATGCTATAAATAATGGAGCTGGTAGCGCACACATTGATTGGGCTACAGGCACTTTTGGCAAAGAAATTAAGGCTTTGAGGCTTGAAATTTACACCGTGTTCAAGCAGATCGATTACGACTACCAGCGCATGCAGTACAACACGGTGGTGTCGGGTTCCATGAAGCTGTTGAACGCGCTCGAAGACTTCAAATCCGAAGCTTCGGATGCATCAAGCGCTGCGCTGCATGAAGGTTTCAACATCCTGCTGCGCTGCTTGTACCCCGCATGTCCACACTTGGCGCATGCGCTGTGGGTTGACCTGGGTTATGCCAAAGACCACGGCGATTTGCTCGACGCACCGTGGCCGCAAGTCGATGCGAGCGCCTTGCAAAAAGACGACATTGAATTGATGCTGCAAATTAACGGCAAGCTGCGTGGGTCATTGACGGTTAGCGCTACTGCGGACAAAGCCGCGATTGAAACCGCTGCTTTAGCAACCGAGGCCTTTATCAAGCAGGCTGCAGGTGCTGTACCCAAGAAGGTCATCATCGTGCCCGGTCGACTCATCAACATTGTGGTTTGATGACCAACAAGGACAACTCATGCAACGCCGTTTTTGCCTCACCCTGTTCGCTGCCAGCGTGGCTGTTATGTTGCCGGGCTGCGGCTTTGCGCTGCGCAAAGCGCCTAACTTTGCATTCAAAACACTGTTCTCGCCGTTGGCTGAAACCTCGCCTTTAGGTATTGAACTCAAACGCTCACTGGAGGCCAATGGCAACGTGCAGGTCATCACCGACGTACGTCAGATCGACAAGGCGGACGTTATTTTGGACGTGCTGGCTGACCGGCGCGAAAAAGTGGTGGTGGGCTTAACGGCTTCCGGCCAAGTCCGGGAATTTCAGTTGCGGCTGCGCTTTGGCTTCAAGCTGCGCAGCGCCAAGAACAATGAGCTCATACCCGCCACTGAAATTTTGCTGCAGCGCGACATCAGCTTCAACGAGTCAATTGTGCTGGCCAAAGAAACCGAAGAAGCGTTGCTGTACCGCGATATGCAAGGCGACATCGTGCAGCAGATCATGCGCCGTCTGGCGACTGTCAGCGGCGATAAGATTTAGATCACCCACTATTTTCTCCATGAACCTGGCACCTGGTCAGCTGCAAGAAAGTCTCAAGCGCGGCATCAAAAGCCTGTACGCGCTTCATGGTGACGAGCCGCTGCTGGTACAAGAATTTGCCGACAGTTTGCGTGCCCATGCGCGGA
>JAYWFR010000265.1:0-3128 GCA_043778695.1 Polaromonas sp.
CGCCCCGGCCCGCGCATGGCCGAGGCGGCGCGGTTGATGGCCAAGTGCCTGGAATCGTATGAATAAGGTCAATGCCAGTTTGCCTCTTTCTGCCTCGCCCCGCCGGGGAGAGCGCAGGGGAGAGGGCAGGGGTGAGGGGGCGGCAAAAGCACTGTGGTTGTTATCGCTGTTGGTGATACTTTCATGCTTGTTGCTTGGTCTGGGCATCACCGTGGGCAGCACGGGTTTTGATTCGGTGGCCAACATCCAGCGCGACCCGCAGGCCATGCTGATCGTGTGGGAAATCCGCTTGCCACGTACGCTGGGCGCTTGGCTGGCGGGCGCGTTGCTGGGCTTGAGTGGGGCTGTAGCGCAGGGGCTGTTTCGCAACCCATTGGCGGACCCTTATTTGCTGGGCAGTGCCTCGGGCGCGTCGCTCGGTGTTGCGTTGGCGATGGCGCTGTTTGGGGTGTCGCCGCTGGCCACGCAGTGGGTAGCGCGGGTGGGGCTGACGGGCGCTGCGTTTTTGGGCGCAATAGCTGCGGTGCTGCTGACGCTGCTGCTGGCCAAGGGCGTGCAGCACACCCTGCGCTTATTGTTGGCAGGTGTTGTGGTCGGCGTGGTGCTAGGCGCAATCACGTCGCTGATTTTGCTGCTCACGCCAGACATCATGCAGGCCATGCAGGCTTTCATGCTCGGCACCACTGCGTTCGTTGGCTGGGCCGCCTGCGCCATCATGGCCACGGCGTTTGGTGTCAGTTTAGTTGCCGCTTGGCTAATGAGCCACGTGCTTGACGGCTTGGCGTTGGGTGAAGCGACTGCCCAAAGCTTGGGCCTGCAACTGCCGCAAATGCGCGCTGCCCTGGTGGCCGTGCTGGCCCTCACCGCAGGCACAGCGGTCGCGCAAACGGGGCTAATTGCATTCGTGGGTTTGGCAGCGCCGCACTTGGTGCGCTCAATGGTTAAAACCACGCACGGGCGTTTGATTGTGCTGTCCAGCCTGATGGGCGCGGTGTTGCTCACAGCGGCTGATGTGCTGGCTCGCTTGTTAATGGCGCCGCAAGAGCTCCCTGTTGGCGTTTTGACGGCTGTGTTGGGTGGCGGCTATTTGTTGTGGCTAATGCGCAGGCAGCCAGGGCGGGGCGCTGGGTTGTGAATAAACCTTCGAGTTTTGCTACGTATTTAATAGCTGCTAGCGCAAGCGGAATAAGCGCTAGACTCGGAAATGTCGAGGTTTTAAGCAACATCTCCATCGATTTCCCGCGCGCCCGTTGGACCAGCATTATTGGCCCGAATGGCGCGGGTAAATCAACTTTGCTTAAAGTGTTGGCGGGTTTGATTCCGTTCAGCGGCGAGGTTGAACTGCTCGGTCAGCCCATGCAAAGCCTGAGCGCCAAACAGCGCGCACAGCAGTTGTCATGGCTGGGCCAAAACGAAGCGTCGGCTGACGACCTGACGGCTTATGACGTGACAATGCTCGGCCGTTTGCCGCATCAGCCTTGGCTGGCACCGGCCAGCGCAGCCGACCACGCCGCGGTCGAAAATGCCTTGCGCTCCACCCAGGCTTGGGACTGGCGGAGCCGGGCGCTGGGGCAGCTGTCGGGCGGCGAGCGCCAACGCGTGTTGCTGGCCCGTGCCCTCGCCGTTGAGGCCGAGGTGCTACTGATGGATGAGCCGCTGGCCAACCTGGACCCTCCGCATCAAACCGATTGGCTGCTGACTGCGAAAGCGCTGGTGGCCAACGGCAAAACCGTCATTAGCGTGCTGCATGAGGTCTCGTTTGCGCTGCAAGGTGATGATGTGGTGGTTATGGCTGCCGGTCGTGTGACACATCAAGGCGCTTGCCGCGACGCTTTAAGCCATTGTGCGATTGAGGCTGTGTTTGACCAGCGCATTGCCGTCCACCAATTGGCTGGCCAATGGGTGGCGCTGCCTAAACTTTAATTGAGAATTTAAGAATTTAATTGGGGTCTGACCCCAATTAGCACAATTAGCAGAATTCACTATGCAAATCGAAACACCACCCACAGACAAACCCTATGGCAAACCCGAGGGCGAGCGCCGCGGCTTGCTGATCGTCAACACGGGTGACGGCAAAGGCAAAAGCACGGCCGCGTTTGGCCTGGCACTAAGGGCGTTTGGCCGTACCCATGTGCACAAACAAAAAATCAAGATTTTCCAGTTCATGAAAGTGCCTACTGCCCGCTTCGGTGAGCACCGCATGTTTGAACAACTGGGCATCCCGATTGAAGGGCTTGGCGATGGTTTTAGCTGGAAAAGTCAGGACTTGGAATGCTCTGGCCAAATTGCCCGCGACGGCTGGCTCAAAGCCAAAGCCGCGATTCAAAGCGGTGATTACTTCATGGTGGTGCTCGACGAATTTACTTACCCGCTGATTTACGGCTGGATGGAACCAATCGGCGGCGTTGAAGAAGTGGTGCAAACATTGTTTGACAGGCCAACGCATACCCACGTCATCATCACGGGCCGCCGCTGTCCGCCAGAGATCATTGAGCTGGCCGACACCGTGACCGAAATGACCATGATCAAGCATGCGTTCAAATCGGGTATACCAGCCCAGCGCGGGATTGAGGATTAGATCCAGCTATGTGGTTCGTAGAAATAGTAATACCGTATTGGGTATAATTTATGGTGTCTCCCAACAATCAAGAAAAACCCTTGCACTGGGTTGGAGCCTCCAAAAAAGACTTGCTGGCGCTACCGCCTGATGTGATTGACGATTTTGGTTATGCGCTTGGTGCCGTGCAGATGGGTGCCACACCGTCGCAAGCCAAGCTCTGGAAGGGCGAGGGCAGCGCTGTTTGGGAACTGGTAGAAAGTCATCGCGGCGATACGTTCAGGGCGGTTTACACCGTGCGTTTTGCCAGGGCGGTATACGTGCTGCACTGCTTTCAGAAAAAATCACCCAGCGGTATACGTACCGCTCAAAGCGACATCAACCTGATTCATGAACGCCTCAAACTGGCAGAACTTCACTACAAGGATCACTATGACCTCTAAAACTAAATCTCAAACTGCCAAGGCGATGGAACACGGTGTTGAACTGGGTTCGGGCAACGTATTCGCAGACCTGAACTTGCCCGACCCAGAAGAGCGCCAGTTGCGCGTCCAATTGGCCGTGCGTTTAA
>JAYWFR010000266.1:0-41669 GCA_043778695.1 Polaromonas sp.
TGCGAATCGCGTCTTCGCGCTCCATGGCTTTGAGCTCTTGGTTAACGCGCTGGCGCGATGCACCCAGCAGCTGCGCCAGCTCTTCTTGGGCCAGCTGCAGGCCAATACGCACCTCGGTGTTGTTTGACAAACTGGGCACGCCGTAGCTGCGTGCCAGATGCAGCAGCTGCTTGGCCAGTCGCGCGCGCAAGGGCAGGGTATTCAGGTCTTCGACCAGGCCAAACAGCTGGCGAATGCGCCGGGCATGCAGGCGCAGCATGGCTTCGTACAGCTCGACATGCACCGCTAATATTTTTTTTAAATCAGCCTTGGCCACACACAAAGTGGTGGTTTCCCCGTGCGCATAGGCGTCGTGCGTGCGCCGATCACCGTCGAAAATCGCTACATCACCAAACCAAATGCCGGGCTCTACATACGTCAGTGTGATTTGCTTGCCAGAAATTGAGGTGGAACTGACGCGAACCGCGCCTTTGGCGCAAGCGATCCACTCTTCGGGCGGCTCGCCCCGGGCGGCGATCAGGTCACTGTCGCGGTAACGCTTGACGTAAGCACAGCGCAAGATGTCATGTCTGAGCGAGGGCGACAAGGAGGAAAACCAGCGCCCAGCGTTGATCGCTTCGCGCTCTTCGATGGTGAGAATGGGGTCGTCCATGACGGGGTTGGGTCTTGCCTGTGCAGTTGAACCTGTATTGTGGCTGTGCGCGGCAATGCTTGGTTTAACCCGGTGTCGCTTGGGTGTCTTCTATGGTCGACCGGATTTCACGACGCATGAATGCAAAGCCTGCCTCGTTGCCCGTACTGCGGTCAACATAAATCCCTAACTGGTTATTCAATAAACCGAAATAAAAAAAGAGCCCAAAGGCTCTTTTTTGTGGGCATGGCGACTTTAATCGCGATCGCCACCAAAGATACCCAGTAGCGCCAGCATACTCTGAAAAATGTTGAACAAGTCCAAGTAGATCGACAGCGTGGCGCTGATGTAGTTAGTTTCGCCCCCGTCAATGACTTGCTTGAGGTCATACAGCAGGTAAGCGCTAAACACGGCGATGGCCAGCGTGCTGATAACAGCCATCAGTGCGGTAGATCCCAAAAACACATTAATCACCGCTGCCACCATGATGACCAGCGCACCGGCAAACAGCCACTTGCTCATACCGCTCAAGTCGCGTTTGATGACCGTGGCCAAACTGGCCATAACCACCATCACGCCAGCCGTACCAGCAAATGCTGTCATGACAAGCGATGCGCCGTTGCTAAAACCCAGCACCATGCCAATCATCCGGGACAGCATCAGTCCCATGAAGAAAGTAAAGCCGAGCAGCACGGGCACACCCAGCGCTGAGTTTTTGGTTTTTTCGATCGCGTAAATAAAACCAAAGGCACCGGCCATGAAAACGATCATGCCCATGAAGCCGGTCAGTTTGGCGGTGATGCCGGTGGTCACACCGATGTAAGCGCCCAGCACCGTAGGCAGAAGGCTAAGGGCCAAGAGCCAGTAGGTATTGCGCAAGACCTTATTGCGCTCAGCCAGCGAGGAAACGCCATAGTCAAGAGTTTGAACGTTTTCATTCATGAGAGTGATCTCCAGATAAGCCCAGCAAATGCTGACAAAACTGATTTTAGGGTCGACAGTTACTTTTGCAATAGATCCCCCTACGCGTATATGTAGTTTTTGTGAGGGTTTTTTCGCCACTTCGGTCTATTTGGCAATTACTGGCCCAGTTTTTTGCGTATGCTCAAAGGCTGTATCCACCGTAACCCAACTTTTTTAAACATGAAATCAAAAGCCACCCTTGAGTTTGCTGACGTTAAAACCATTGCCGCTGCGGCTGAAGCTGAAGCTCTGAAAAACAACTGGGCAGTGACGATTGCCATCGTTGACGATGGTGGCCATTTGCTGCATTTGGCGCGCCTTGATGGTGCGCCGCCTGTGTCGAGCCATATTGCCCCCGCCAAGGCCAACACTGCCGCTCTGGGCCGCCGCGAAAGCAAGGTCTACGAAGACGTGATCAACGGCGGGCGTATTTCGTTTTTAAGCGCACCAACAATCCATGGCATGTTAGAAGGCGGCGTACCCATCATGAAAGACGGGCACTGCCTAGGTGCCGTCGGCGTCAGCGGCGTGAAGTCGAACGAAGACGCGCAAGTGGCGCGGGCGGGTATTGCAGCGATCGGGCTCTGAGCCGCGCCAATTCGGTTTATTTGGTCAAGATCAGTTTGCCAAGGCGCGTAGCCTGAAGCCGGTAGGTTGCGCCGTTATGGTGGATTTCTACCGCCGTTTGGCCTTGCAAAATATCCGCGCTGTTCAAACTGCTGCGTGGCGTTGCCATGGCTATGTCAGTGCTTTGGCTTTGCGCCTGCGTGGGGCGCCCGCATTGCGGCTACTTTCAAAAGGGTTTGTTGCAGTTGACATGTCGATACGGCAGTAAATATTCAGCTTTTGGGCTCAGCTTTTGGGCTCAACTTTTAGGCTCAGTGATAAAACCAATCTTGCGTAACCCCGCCTGTTGTGCCGCCGCCATGGCTTGGGCTACGCGTTCATAACGCACCGCTTTGTCACCCCGAATGTGCAGCTCTGGCTGCGGGTTTTGGGCGGCGGCAGCTTTCAGCCGTAGGGGCAACTCTGCGTCAGTGGTGATTGCGTCGTTGATGAAGTAAGCGCCTTGCGCGTCAACAGACAGCCGCAGCGTTTCAGGTTTGGCGTTTTGAATTTCGTTGGTGGCGCGGGGCAAATCAATGTTGACCGAATGCTTCATCACTGGGATAGTGATGATAAAGATAATCAGCAACACCAGCATGATGTCGACCATCGGTGTCATGTTGATCTCGTTCATCACGTCGTCAGAGTCATCTTGTGTTCCAAAGGCCATGGTGAGTGCTCCGTTCAAGCTTTTTTCATCGGGATAACGTTGGCCATCTTGCTCGATGAATCGCCTGACGAGTCGCCCGAGTTGACCCGTGCTCCCGTCACAAAATAAGCATGCAAGTCATGCGCAAAGCGGCTGAGCTTTTGCAGCACTCCCTTGTTGCCACGCACCAGCGCGTTGTAGCCCAGCACTGCTGGTATGGCCACTGCCAAGCCCAGCGCCGTCATGATCAGTGACTCGCCAATCGGCCCGGCGACCTTGTCAATCGTGGCCTGGCCAGCAGCGCCTATCGACAGCAGCGCGTGGTAGATGCCCCAAACCGTGCCAAACAACCCTACAAACGGCGCAGTTGAGCCAACCGAGGCCAGGATGGCCAGGCCTGATTGCAGCTTGCCAGTAAATTCATCCATGCAGTTGCGCAGCGTTCGCGTGACCCAGTCACTGACATTGAGGGAATCATGCAAATGAGCTTTGGTGTTGCGGTGATGCAGCATCGCCTCTCGGCCAACAAGCGCCAGCTGGCGAAACGGATTAGCCGGGTCGGCACCGAGCTTGGTCAGGCCAGAAGCAAAGTCTTCGCTGTGCCAAAAGTCTTCAGCATTTTTGGCAATGCGTTTGTATTTAATCAGGTCCAGCGCTTTGATGATGATGACCATCCAGGAGGCCAGTGACATGATAAGCAGCAGCGCCGCGACTGATTTGGTGATGATGTCGCCTTGGGACCAAACATTGGCCAGGCCGAATTGTGGATTCATAACAAATACTCCGAAAAATTATTCAATTACCCAATTTAAGGGCACGTCAAACCACATCGCCTCTGCAATACCGCCGCGCTTGCCGGGCACATAGCGCCAGCGCATGACGGTCGCCAAGGCCGCATCATCAAGCCGGGGGAAGCCGCTGGACTTGCCAATTTCCGCACGCTGCGGTTGCCCGTCAGCACCAATCAAAACCCGTACCGTGGTTTTACCTTGTTCATTCAGGCGGCGGCTGATGGCGGGGAAGGCGGGTTTGGGGTTTTGCAGGTAGTCGGCGTCGCTGGACGGTAGTTGGACGGCAGCCGCTGCGGGTTGACTAACGGGGCCAGCCGACAAAGGCGCAGCGATGGACGCAGGCGCGGGCTGCGCGGCGCTTGTACCCGTTGGCGCATTGGGTGCAGGCGTTGGGTCAGCAATCGCAAGCGGCAAAGGTGCAGCAATGCTGGGCGCTTTGCTGGTGGCCTGCTTAACCTGCGCGGTAGGTGGTTGCGCCACAGGCGTTTGCAATGGCGTTGGTGGTGCTGGTGTTGTCGGTTTGGGTAAGGCTGGTTTGGGTAAAGATGGCTCAGTCATTTGCGCCAACAATTCTATGGGCACGACTATTTCTGCTGCACGTATCAGCAGGCCACTTTGTAAGGCAAGTACAAAGCCGACATGCAGCGCCACTACAACAAGCACAATGGCTGCGTTGCGGCTAAGGCGCAGGCCCACAACGGGGCGAAAGGTAGTAGCGTTCATGAGTAATTAAATCAAAGCAGCTAAGACGCCGCCTCATGCATTGTCAACCTTAGCCGCGCAACACCCACCAAGCGCCGCCTAAAACAAGCAGCAAACTGACAGGTAGCGCGATTAAAAATGTGGTGCTGTTTGCCATGTGCTGCCGCCCGAAGGGGTGTCGGCTAGCTGAATGTTGGCCACTGGGCAGCTGTTGCTGCATTGGGCGACCACATCACGTGCACAACCTTCGCACTGGCCGCACTGGGTGGCAACACCTAGTTCTAGTTGAATGTCGTCAAAGCCCATGCCTGCCCGCACGTGGCGAACAATTTGGCTGTCAGAAACTCTGTGGCAGATGCAAACGATCATGTTGTTGGCTTGCTGGTTAGTTAAATCGATGTTTAATTATAAATGCGAATCTGTCGCATTTGCAATAACCTTTTTTTAATTCACTTTACATTTCTGTTGTCACGCTGAAGATGCTGCGGTCTTGCTGCAATGTGCCCAGCTTGAGGCAATCGCCCCAGCCAGCGCCAGCCAATGAAGCCGTCCCAAAGCAAATGCCCGACAAAAAAATCAAAGACAAGCCAGTGTGAAACCCATGCTTAAGCTGGCGGCCATTGAAAAGATGACAACGCCCACCACACGTTTGCGGTTGGTTTGCACCCATAAAAGTACGCCAGAAAGAAACAGAAAAATCATGCTGCCCGCCAACGTGGGTCACTGTTTTTAATATTAACGCGTTGCAAGTTGAACAAAGCCGCTGTGGTGCTGAGCGCGCCTTTAAAAAAATCAAGTTTGGCGCCAATTTCCAGGTTGCGGGTGATTACAGGCGCGTTGGCCACGTTGTTGGCGGCTAGCGCAAAGGTTTCTGCTGACGGCTGGAACGAACGGCTGTAAGACGCGTAGTAGGACTGCGAATCGCTAGGCTGCCACACCAGGCAGTCCGTGGGCTGAAGCTGTTCTGCACCGTTAGCGCCACCGGGTTCACCCGACCGCTGGAGTTGGTGTTGTAGCGGTCTAACTTGTAGTCGCTAAAACGGGTGGTGTTTCTTAGGCTCAAAGCTTCATTAAAGCGATGGTCCAGCGTGGCCGCACACGACGAAACATGGGTCGTGGTGGTGTCGTCTCGACGCGCGGTACTGGAGCCGTAATAGGTGCTGATGGGAACGTCAACCGGGCGGCCATTGAGCGACGGAATGCCAAAATCAGTCAGGAGTTTGTCGGTGGCCTGGATGTACTGGAGCAGCAACTTGGTGTCGGCGCTGATGTTGAACGCCAACGACGGCGCAATGCTGTAGCGGTCGTTGAACTGCTGGGCTCTGTAGCTGCCAGAACTTTCTTTGGCAGTTCTCAAACGTAACGCCACGGAACCGCCTAGCTGGGTGTTCAGGTCGGTCTCGACACGCTTGAGGCCGTAGCTACCAAAGGTGCTTGCCGCCTCGCCAAAAGTATCATCATATTTGGGTTTTTTCGTCACGCGGTTGATCAAGCCGCCCGACGAGCCGCGACCACACTACACGGCTGACGGACCCTTAAGCACTTCAATCCGTTCAATGTTTGACAAGTCACGGAAATACAGTGCATCGTCGCGCACACCGCCAATGAACTGGTCGGCAATCGCAGTAAAACCGCGAATAATCACCTGGTCACGCTGGCCGTCACCAGAGCTGAAGGCCAAGCCTGGTACGTCGCGCAGCGCGTCCTGCATCGAGCGAGCGCCCGGTCCTGCAAAAGTTGCAGCGGTACGACGTTGACAGACTGCGGAATGTCGCGCAGCGCAGCGCTACCCTTGGTGGCGGTGCTGCTGGAAGCGGGGGAGTACAAGTCTTCAGCGCCGGACTTGATAGTGACAGTCGGCAAGCTCTAGCCTTGGGCTACCTGGGCAGCGCACAGAGCCAGTGGAGTAAATGCACAGTACCACCACGGCGCTATTAATTTAGAAGCTGCTAGCCCATGTTTTAATTGGCCGTTTGGCCTATTTAGTCGGAAGCAAGTGTCTGGAAATGCGTTTAGATGAGCCACGGTAAAGCCTGAAAAGATAGATTGCTGGCTGGCTTGAACGTGTTCCGTTGCTGGCTTGCTGATGGACGTATTTACAATCTGTAATGCGAATCATTATTATTAACAGATATAAAAAAAACCGACAGGTGCCGGTTTTTTTCAGGTCAGAACGCCAACTGGATATATTTAAGACAGCTCACCGATTTGGCTCTGTAGATAGTTTGGCAAACCAATTTTGCCAACCAGGTCTATCTGGGTTTCCAGAAAGTCAATATGTTCTTCGGTGTCGTGAAGGATGTTCTTTAATAAGTCACGCGACACAAAGTCGTGGGCTGATTCGCAGTAGGCAATGCCCGCCTTGATGGTGACTTGCGCGCCCATTTCAGACTTTAAATCACAGCCAAGTGCCTCGGGTACGTTCTCGCCGACCATCAGCTTACCCAAGTCCTGCAAATTGGGCAGACCGTCGAGCATGAAAATGCGATCCATCAACTGGTCGGCATGCTTCATTTCGCCGATGGACTCCTCGTATTCTTTCTTGGCCAGCTTGTCCAGGCCCCAGTGCTTGTACATGCGGTAATGCAAAAAGTATTGGTTGATGGCAGTCAGCTCATTTTTCAGCTGGGCTTGCAGATGGGTGATGACTTGTGCGTCGCCTTTCATGGCAAATCCTTGTTAATTTTAATACTTGTATTGTCAGTCGTGGTCGGGGAGAACACAACTAAACACACGATTCCCCTGCAAAGTCAGCTTGACGGCGAATGGGAGTGATAAATATTCACGTTCACTGCGCTCGTCGCCAACGCATCAGGCAGGGGCAGACGTTCGCATCAAATGGTCAAACGCGCCCAGCGCAGCTTTGGCCCCGTCGCCCGCCGCAATGATGATTTGCTTGAACGGCACTGTCGTGGCGTCACCTGCCGCAAACACACCGGGCACTGACGTTTGACCCTTGGCATCGACGATGATCTCACCGTGTTTTGACAGCTCCACCACGCCTTTGAGCCAATCTGTGTTCGGCACCAAACCAATTTGAATAAACACACCTTCAAGCGTTACCGTGTGCAGTTGCTCGGTGGCCCGGTCTTTGTAAATCAGTGCGTTGACTTTTTGGTCACCCGTGATCTCGGTGGTTTGCGCGTTGGTGATTACCGTGACGTTGGCCATGCTGTGCAGCTTGCGCGTCAGCACCGCATCGGCGCGCAGCACTTTGTCAAACTCAATCAATGTGACATGGCCGACCAAACCGGCCAGGTCAATGGCTGCTTCAACGCCCGAATTGCCACCGCCAATCACGGCCACATGTTTGCCTTTGAACAGCGGGCCATCGCAGTGTGGGCAGTAGGCCACGCCTTTGTTTTTAAACTCGCGCTCGCCGGGCACGTTGATGTTTTTCCAGCGGGCGCCGGTTGAAATAACAATGGATTTGCTGCGCACCGAAGCGCCGCTTTCCAGCTGGACCTCGATCAGATTCTTATTTAACCCGGTGTTTAGCACCAGCGCCTTGGCGCGCTGCATGTTCATGATGTCCACGTCATAGCCGCGCACATGTTGCTCAAGGGCCAGTGCAAACTTGGGGCCGTCGGTTTCTTTGATGGAGATGTAGTTTTCAATCCCCAGCGTGTCCAGCGTTTGGCCACCAAAGTTTTCGCTCACCACGCCGGTGCGAATGCCCTTGCGTGCGGCATACACCGCAGCTGCTGCACCAGCAGGGCCGCCGCCAACCATCAGCATGTCGAATGCGTCCTTGGCGTCAATCTTTTTGGCCTCGCGTGCAATGCCTTTGGTGTCGATTTTTGCCAAGATTTCTTCCAGGCTCATGCGGCCCTGGCCAAACTCAGTGCCGTTCAAAAACACCGTCGGCACGGCCATGATCTGCCGCTCTTTGACCTCGTCTTGAAACATGCCGCCTTCAATCATGGTGGCGCGAATTCGTGGGTTTTGCACCGCCATCACATTGAGAGCCTGCACCACGTCGGGGCAGTTGTGGCAGGTTAGCGAGACATAAATCTCAAAATTAAAATCACCGTCCAAGTCGCGGATCTGCTGCAGTATTTCAGCATCCACCTTGGGCGGGTAGCCACCAATTTGCAGCAAAGCCAAAATTAGCGACGTGAACTCATGGCCCATCGGCAGCCCAGCAAAGCGCGGCCCGTGGTTTTCGCTGGGCCGGTTGATTGAAAAAGACGGCTTGCGCTGGTTGTCGTCGCGGCTGATCGTTAGCTTGACCAGAGAAGAAGATTCAGCCACGTCGTTCATCAGCGACTGCATTTCCACGGACGCGGCGCTGTCGTCCAGCGACGCGACGATCTCAATCGGTGCGGTCGCGCGTTCGAGGTAGCTTTTAAGTTGGGCTTTGGTGGCGGCATCTAACATGGCAGATTCACTTTCAATTTGAAATCGGAACAAAAAAGCCCGGGGTGCGCCACATGGTGTGCGCCGCCCGGGCCTTAGGCCAAACAGGCAGGGCGTTTAAATCTTGCCGACGAGGTCAATAGACGGGGCCAGCGTTTTGGCGCCTTCATTCCACTTGGCGGGGCACACTTCGTTGGGGTGAGCGGCGGTGTACTGTGCAGCTTTGAGCTTGCGCAGGGTTTCTTTGACGTCACGGGCAATTTCGTTTGAATGCACTTCAGCGGTTTTGATCACGCCTTCAGGGTTGATCACAAACGTGCCGCGACGCGCCAGGCCTTCTTCCGGAATGTACACGTCAAACGCTTTGGTCAGAACGTGGGTTGGGTCGCCCACCAGTGGGAACTTGGCCTTGCCAACGGCGGGCGACGTTGCGTGCCACACCTTGTGTGAAAAGTGGGTGTCGGTCGTGACGACGTAAACCTCGGCGCCAATTTTTTGAAATTCGGCGTAGTTGTCCGCCGCGTCTTCGACTTCAGTCGGGCAATTGAAGGTAAAAGCTGCCGGCATAAAAATCAGGACTGACCACTTACCCTTCATCGACTCGTCGGACACGTCAATAAATTTGCCGTTGTGAAAGGCGGTGGTTTTAAACGGTGCAATGGTGGTGTTAATCAATGACATGATGCATCCTTAAGGGTTAGTTAAAAGTTGGTTAAAAAGTAATTAGGGAGTTTGAAATTTATTTCAACTCAGTGTTATTTTCGAACACATGCCGCTATCTTAGGATAAACCCGGGTTATCAGGTTGGTTTGGTCGATTGATAAATACTAAGTACGGCATAGGCATTGACGCCTTTTAAACCCATCCGCGCGTCAAGATCTGTACATGGAGCCATCGAAAATACAATCAAGGTATGTCCAACGCCTTTAGCTCTACCCTCGCATTAAGCCGGTGCGTGCTGGTGTGCGTTGCCGCCAGCCTGCTAGCGCTCGCAGCAACCGCCGGGCAGGTGCAGCTGGCAGTTGCCGCCAATTTCACCGCCCCGATGAAGCGCATCGCCGAAGCGTTTGAAAAGGACAGCGGCCACAAAGTCGTTTTATCCTACGCAGCCACCGGCAAGCTTTACGCACAAATCACCAACGGCGCGCCATTCGACGTGTTGTTGGCAGCCGATGAAACCACGCCCACCAGGCTTGAAAAAGACGGTTTGACGGTTGCAGGCAGCCGCATCACGTACGCCACCGGTCGCCTGGTGCTGTGGTCAGCCAACCCTCTGCTAGTTGATAGCAAGGCGGCGGTACTTACCATTCAACCGGGCAATGACTTCAAACGCCTGGCGATAGCCGCACCCAAGCTGGCCCCCTACGGCGCGGCGGCCATGCAGGCGCTGACCAGCCTGGGCGTGCTGCCGATGCTGCAGAGTAAATTGGTGATGGGCGAAAGCATCGGCCAAACCTTCAGCATGGTGTCAACCGGCAACGCCGAGCTGGGTTTTGTGGCCATGTCGCAGGTGTTTGAAGATGGCAAGCTCAAGGCTGGTTCAGCCTGGGTGGTGCCCGCCAATTTGCACAACCCCTTAAGGCAAGACGCGGTGTTACTGGTAGGGGGTAAAAGCAACCCTGCGGCGCTGCAAATGATGGCTTTTTTAAAGTCGGCTCAAGCCAGAGCCATCATGAATTCGTTTGGCTACGAGTGATGGGCGCCGCAGAACTACAAGCCATTTGGCTCACCCTTAAACTGGCCAGCGTTACAACGCTGGTGTTGCTGCTGCTTGGCACGCCTTTGGCCTGGTGGCTGGCCACCACGCGGTCTTGGCTCAAAGGCCCGGTCAGCGCCGTGGTCGCGCTGCCGCTGGTGTTGCCGCCAGTGGTGATTGGTTTTTATTTGCTGGTGCTGATGGGGCCAAATGGGCCGGTCGGTCAACTCACCCAGTCGCTTGGTATGGCTCTGCTGCCGTTTAGCTTTGCGGGCCTGGTGGTGGGGTCGATTTTTTATTCATTGCCCTTTGTCGTTAAGCCACTCGAAAGCGCATTTGAAGCGCTGGGCTCCGCTCCGCTGGAGGCCGCCGCGTCCTTGCGCGCGTCGCCACTTGATGCGTTTTTCAGTGTCGTACTGCCTTTGTGTAAACCGGCTTACATCACCGCCGCCGTGATGGGTTTTGCGCACACCGTGGGTGAGTTCGGTATTGTGCTGATGCTGGGCGGCAACATACCTGGCCAAACGCGAACTCTGTCGGTACAAATTTATGACCACGTTGAGGCGCTTGAATACGCGCAGGCGCATTGGCTGGCGGGCGGGCTGATGGTGTTTGCGTTTGCGGCTCTGTTGGCGCTGCATGGGCTGCAACCCAAAAGGGCGGCATGACCAGCATCAAAGCTAGGTTCAAGCACACATTGGGTGATTTTTCACTCGATGTGGATGTGCAGTTGCCAGGGCGCGGCGTGACCGCTATTTTTGGCCCTTCTGGCTCTGGCAAAACCAGTTTGCTGCGTTGCATCGCGGGCTTAGACCATGCAACAGACGGCTATTTGGCAGTTAACGGCGATGTCTGGCATGACGATGGGGCACGCGTTTTTAAACCGGTTTACAAGCGCTCGCTGGGGTACGTGTCGCAAGCGGCCAATTTATTTGCTCACTTAAGCGTGCAGGGCAATTTGGACTATGGCTTGAGCCGTGTTGCTGCGGGTGAACGCAAAGTGCCCGTCGCCCAAGTGGTTGAGCTACTGGGCATTGGCGGGCTGCTTCAGCGCCAGCCTCAAACCTTGTCAGGCGGTGAAAGCCAGAGGGTGGCAATTGCCAGGGCGCTGGCCACCAGCCCCAAGCTGCTACTGATGGACGAGCCGCTGGCCGCACTTGATGTTCAGCGCAAAGCTGAAGTGCTGCCGTACCTGGAGCAGCTGCACACCGAGCTGGACATCCCCGTGCTGTACGTCAGCCACGCGCCTGATGAGGTTGCCCGGCTGGCTGACCACCTGGTGCTGCTGGATCAAGGTCGCGTTGCGGCCAGCGGCCCCACCCGCGAGCTGATGACCCGGCTTGACTTGCCGCTGGCGCATGGCGATGCAGCAGCTGCCATTGTTGATGCGGTTGTCATGCGCGTGGAGCCTGATTACCACCTGAGCCACGCAAAATTTGCTGGTGGGCAGGTCAGTGTGTTGAACCCCCATTTAAAAGCTGGCCAGCCGGTACGCCTGCGCATTCAAGCCAGAGACGTCAGCCTGACACTGGCGCGCCAGCAAGGCACCAGCGTGCTTAACATCTTTGCTGCAACAGTTACTGAGATTTCTAACGACAGCCCCGGCCAGGTAATGGTGGCGCTCAACGCAGGCGGGGCCATGTTGCTGGCCCGCATCACCCGCAAGTCGCTGGTGGTGCTACAGCTCCAGCCGGGTAGCCCGGTTTTTGCGCAGGTCAAGGGCGTCGCGGTGTTGGGTTGAAGATCAATTTGCTATAAATTACGGAGCTGCATGCCCGTGTTTTAATTGGGCTAGCGGCGCTTTCGGTACTACAAATTAATCTTGCTCCTGCACCTTTTCAAGTCGCCATCAATGGCCCGATGTGTCCGCAGGGCGGCTGGCTTCAAACAAGAACCAGGTGCGGCGTTCGGTTTCATCGATCCACACTTCAATAAAACTGGCCGACGCGATGTCATGGTGCTCGTCGCACACCTCGTGCACTTCACGCAGGCGGGCGGCAATGGTTTTGTTGTCGTCGCAGAGTTCGGCCAGCATGTCAGATGGCTCAACGAACTCAGCGTCGTTGTCCAAAATACGCTGGGAGCGGGCGATATGGCCGATTGAGCGCAGCGTGGTACCGCCCAGCTTGCGAATGCGCTCGGCAATCGGGTCGGTCATGGCATACAGCTGGTCGGCCTGTTCGTCCAGCATGACGTGGTAGTCACGAAAGTGCGGGCCTGACATGTGCCAGTGGAAGTTTTTGGTCTTCAGGTACAGCGCAAACACATCGGCCAAAATGCCGTTCATGGCGGCTGACACGTCTTTGGTGGCGGCGGCTTTCAGGTCGGTGGGGGTCAACAGCGGGGCGCTTTGACGTTTTTGGGCGGTTGCGTTTGTTTGGGCGGATGGTTTCGACATGCGGTTACTTTCCTGGGTAGGTTGACAAAAGAGCTTTATTAGCGCACCGTTCTTGTTGGTTAGTTGTAGGTTTTTGCGCCGTTCACTGATGCGCCAACGACCTGAATGACTGTGTGCGTTAGCGCACATACTTTCATGATTTAAATGCTTACACTCGCGGGCTAATGAACACGCTGACGCCAACCAACGAAAACCCCAAGACCAACCATTTGCTGGCCGCACTGGCTGGCCCGGAGTGGCAGCGCTGGCAGCCTTTGCTAGAGCACGTAGAGTTGCCGCTTGGCCACGTGTTGTATGAGCCAGGCAAAACGCTGAGTCACATGTACTTTCCCACCACGGCCATCATTTCATTGCTGTACGTGATGGAAAACGGCGCATCGGCTGAGATTGCCGTGGTGGGCAACGACGGCTTGGTGGCCGTGTCGATGTTCATGGGTGGGGGCTCCACGCCCAGCCGGGCTGTGGTGCAAAGCGCTGGGCATGGCTTTCGCCTGAAAGCCAAAGACATGAAAGACGAGTTTGACCGGGGAGGCCCCGTGTTGCACCTGCTGCTGCGCTACACACAGGCATTGATTACCCAAATGTCTCAAACTGCTGTGTGCAACCGCCACCATTCGCTGGACCAACAGTTGTGCCGCTGGCTGCTGCTGAGCCTGGATCGGCTCGAGAGCGATGAACTGGTGATGACGCAAGAACTGATTGCCAACATGCTGGGCGTGCGCCGCGAGGGGGTGACCGAGAGCGCCACCAAGCTGCAAGCCGCGGGGCTGATCCGTTATTCGCGGGGCCGCATCTTTGTGCTGGACAGGCCAGGCCTGGAAAAGCGTACCTGCGAATGCTATGCCGTCGTCAAAAAAGAATATGACCGACTGCTCCCAAAAAAGCGCGCCACTTGAGTGCAACCCGCCAGGCGCTGCGCTGCTGCGTGCGGTGCGGTACATAACGAGTTGCAAAAACTCATCCAAAGCCTATAGTTGAGCCGCAGATAAGCCCCCGGGGTTTGCTGCCCTTTTGTGCACACAGCAGCACCCCCAACCCGTCACTTTAGAGGACTGCATATGACCAACACCCCCGCCGGAGTATCCTCCCTGTACTCCTTGGTTTACACGTCAACGGCCAGTCGGCCGCTGGCAAAAATTGATCTTGAGCACATCCTTACCAACGCTAGAAAGCGAAATCTGGAAGAAGATGTGACGGGGTTGTTGTTGTTTACTGACGGCAAGTTCATGCAGTACCTTGAGGGTCCCCAAAGTGGTGTTCTCAAAATTTTTGAATCCATCAAAAAATCCAAATTGCACGAAAAGATTGTTGAAACCAGCCGCCAGGTAATAGCTGCGCGTGAATACGGGGACTGGTCCATGGCGTTTTTGGCAGATGTGGATGCGCATTCGCAACCGCGCACCGAGGCAGATGCCCCATTGGCCCGCACGCTGGAGGCCGAAACCACCGACGTGTCGTCAGCCGCACATGCGCAGTTGGCTGATTTTTGGAAAAAGTCTTAAGCTAGCCCGGGCAAAACTCTGACCTGTTGCGTCGTTACAGCAAAATATCCGGCCAAATGTCTAGCAAAATATCTAGCATCGGCAAGCACTGAACATTCTTATTAGGCTGTTAAATGATGGTCATTTAACGCTGTAGCCCAGGTAACACATGGGCAAGCAGCTATTAAAATAATAGTATTTTGCCCGACCAAGCGCTGCTGTCAGCACCTTGTAACACGTTGTACTGTGTGCATTACCGCACAGACAAGGTGTGAATTAATTGTCACCATGGATGCTTAGCCACATTGCTAGAGTTTTTGACGGCGGTGACCAGATGATTCAACCAGTACCAACACCTACGCAGTACGCCTCTAATTGCAACGTTAACGGCAACGTAAACGGCAACGTAAATTCCAACGCTAATTCCAACGTTAATTCCAACGTTAATTCCAACGTCCACGCCGACGGGTATTTGCCAGATAACCGTCTGCCCCAGTTAAAAACGCAGACTTTGCACCGGCCCATTCCCGCGCCCGAACCTGACCCAGAACCCAACCCCGGCCCAGACGCCATCACCCGGCTTAGCGGCGGCATCATCAGCGGCATCATCAGCGCCACTGACTGGGACGAGCTGTTTCATGCCGTCCAGGTGCGGCTTGAGCAATGCGTGAGCAACGCCCTGGACAAACAGCCTGAGCTGGCCTTGCAGCACCGGCACGAGCTGACGAAAGTCGCGGTTTTGCAGTGTGTAGATGCCATGAAGCAATTGCACCAGTCGCTGACGCTGGAGCGACAGCAAAGCAGTCAACAACAGCAAAGCATCCACCAGCGGCAAAGCTTCCACCAGCAGCAAAGCCAGCAGCATCCCCAAGTGCCGCAGTACCAATAACCAATATCTAAAGCTAATAGCTAATAGCTGAAAGCTCGAACGGCACCAACGGCTATGGCAATTTTTCAAGAAGTACCGCATTGTGCGATGACCAACGCTTTTAACCGCCAAGGGTTTGACAACATGATTGGCGCCTACAAAACCAGCGGCGGCACCGCCAGAGTCGATGACTTGGCACTGCTGCTGGAGGAGCGAAATCAAGGTGATTTTGTGAGTCTGGTCAAGCGCATCGCCGCGCGTGACGTTTTCAGCTTTGAATGGCAAAGCCACTATTGGGTGCCTATGTTTCAGTTCGACCAAACTGACATGTCTGTCCGCCAAGAGGTGCGCCGGGTGGTGCACGAGCTTGCAGGCGTGCTGGACAACTGGACGCTCGCCCAGTGGTTCACCGAGCCAAATGCGTGGCTCAAAGGCAGGCGGCCAGTCGACATGGTGGACTGCCAGTTTTCAGAGGTTTTGGGTGCGGCGCGTTCTGACAGATTCGTGGCGGCGGGTTGACGGTGCAGCACTTTAGAACAAAAAATAGTAGCGCTTAGTTCATAAAAGTGCTTGTAGCCCAGTAAATATTTGGGCACGCAGCTCCTTAAAACGTAGCATTCAACCGACTGAACGCAAAAAGTTTGTGATGCCATCAACGCAAAGCTGCGGTTGGTCGCGGTGCGGAGAATGCCCGCAATCAGCCAGCCTGATTTGCTGCGCATGTGGCGCGGCTTTGGCAATTTCATCGAGCTGTAGCATCGTGCCGTATTCGTCGTTCACCCCTTGCATGAGCAGCAGCGGCGCGGTGATGCGGCCGCATTCGGTGCGAATGTCAAAGCTGGCAAAGGCTTTTGACAGCCACACGTCGTTCCACTGCCAGAAAGCGCCGTCAACGTCCGCGTGGTGCTTGGCCAGGCGTTGGCGCAAACCACCTGATTCAACGCCTGACACAGCGCCTGATTTAGCGCCTGATTCAGCGCCTGTTTCAAACGCCTGCTTGGCCTGCCTAATTGATTTGATGGCAATAGGTTCAACCAGCACGTGTGGGGCCATGGCGATGCAGGCGGTAACTTCAAAACGGCTGGCGTGAAGCAGGGCAATGGTTGCGCCGTCTGAGTGGCCTAGCAGGATGGGTTTTTGAATCCGCAGCTCAGCAAGCAGGGCGGGCAGCCCGTCAAAAGCCTCGCGGTGCATGTAGTCGGCTGTCAGCACGTTGCGGCCGTCTTGCGTTTTGCTTGACTGACCATAGCCGCGCCGTGAATACACCACACCGGCGCGACCTGTGGCTTGGCAAACGGCCAGTGGCCAGTCAAGGCCGCGTTGCGTCCACAAGCTGACAGAGCCTAAACCCTCATGCAAAAAAACGATGGGGGCAAGATCAGCAGTGCCGTCAATTTGGCGTACCTCGAGCTGGCTGCCCTGAATAGCTAGGCTGTGCATCAGCCCATGCTAATTCAAACCGTGGTGTCAAACTGGGGTGTCAAAGCGTTATTCTTACGGCATGGGCAAACTCTTCAATTCTTTTTGGCGCGCTGCCGCGTACTGCTTGCACCCCCGGGTGATTGCGCTGTCGGTGTTGCCTCTGGCCATCATGGCGGCGCTGTCGCTAAGCCTGGGCTACTTTTTTTGGGACTCAGCAGTGGCCACAGTGCGCAGCAACCTGGAAAGCTTTGAGCTGGTTAGCACCATGGTGCGCTGGCTGGAAGGCCTGGGGCTGAACAACTTGCGGCTGGTGCTGGCCCCGGTGCTGATGTTGTTTTTGGCGATTCCGGTGATTGTGGTGGTCTCGCTGTTGTTTGTGGCCATTTTCATGACGCCCAGCATGGTGGCGCTGGTGGCAGAGCGGCGTTTCCCTGGCCTTGATCGCAAAAAGGGCGGCTCGTTGCTGGCCAGTTTGTTTTGGTCGCTGGGCTCTACTGCGCTAGCAGCCACGGCCCTGGTGCTGTCGGTTCCGCTGTGGTTCATACCGCCGCTGATTTTGATTTTGCCGCCACTCATTTGGGGCTGGTTAACCTACAGGGTGATGTCGTACGACGCGCTTTCTAGCCACGCTAGCCGCCAGGAGCGGCGACAAATTTTTAAAGAACACCGCAGCTCGCTGCTGGCCATTGGCATCATCAGCGGCTACCTGGGCGCCGCACCCAGCGTGATCTGGGCGTCAGGCGCGATGTTTGTGGCGCTGGCGCCGGTGCTGGTGCCCGTGGCGATTTGGATCTACACGTTGGTGTTTGCTTTTTCATCGCTTTGGTTTGCGCACTACACACTTGAAGCGCTGGAGCAACTTAGACGTAAAAACAATGCTGTAGCCCAGGTGAATAGTGCGCATGCAGCTCCTGAATTAATAGCTAATCAACCGCCATCAGTGTCATTAGTGCCATTGGTGTCATCAGTGTCATCAGTGCCTGAACTGCCGGTGCCCGGCGTCTAGCTTTCCAGTCATCTTTACTTTAGTTTTCGACATGACCCACTTTGCCATCATCATCATCGGCGACGAAATTTTGTCCGGCAAACGTGCCGACAAACACTTGCCCAAAGCCATTGAGCTACTCGGCGCGCGCGGCCTGCAGCTGGCCTATGCCGACTACGTGGGCGACGACAAGGCGCGTATCACCAGCACGCTGGCACGTGCGGTTGCGGCAGCGCGTGACTCGGGCGATGTGGTGTTTTCATGTGGCGGTATAGGTGCCACGCCTGACGATCACACCCGCCAATGCGCGGCGGCTGCTCTGGGCGTTGAGCTGGCGCTGCACCCCGAGGCCAAAGCATTGATTACCGAGCGCATGAAAGACACCGCCAAAGAGCAGGGCGTGCCGTTTGACGAAAACCGGGCTGACAACATTCATCGGTTGAACATGGGCATGTTCCCCAGGGGCTGCGACATCATTCCGAATCCGTACAACAAAATTCCTGGGTTTAGTTGCTATGTTGATCGTGTAGGTGACTTAACCAAGCGGGGGCCGCGGGACAGGCTTCGCCAGACCGCAGGCGCAGCGGCCCCCTCGGGGCTGGAGCCTGCGGCTCCAAACCTGCCTGCGCAGGTTTGGACAGGCGACAGAAGCGAAGCCTCTGGCGAGCGGCGGCCTGCAAGGTGCAGTGACGCGCGCGTTGTGGACGACCGTGGGGGCATACATTTCTTGCCTGGGTTCCCGGTGATGGCTTGGCCGATGATGGAGTGGACGTTAGACACGCTTTACCCGCATCTGCACCAAAAGTCAGCGTATATTGAAAAGTCGGTCATCGTGTCAGGCTCGATGGAAGCAACGCTGACGCCACTGATGGAGGCAATTGAAGCTGAGCACGCAGGCGTGAAGGTCTTCAGTCTGCCTAGTGTTGACCACCCGGTCTACGGCAGGCACATTGAGCTGGGGGTGAAGGGCGCGCCAGACGCAATTGCGCTGGCTTACCCGGCGCTGCTGGCGGGGCTGATTCCGTTCAATGTCACCCTTGGCCCCGAATTGGTGCGTTAAATAAGCGCACCAGCTAGGTGCGTTTATTGACCGCACGGATACGTGCACAGATTAAATTCTATGTCTTGCCGCGCGCATTTGGCTGCGTTTTGCGTGCAATTTCACGGCACAATCTAGTGTGTTCTGTTGATCGGGTAGGCTTTGTGTTTGGCACAAAAAGTGCATTCACCTTGCCCGTTCATACCTGAGAATATTTTTTGTAACCCCCAAACCTTAAATACTGGAGATTTTGATGGCAAAGACCGTCGCAGACGTCATGAAAATGGTCAAGGAAAACGAAGTCAAGTTTGTTGACTTTCGCTTTACCGACACCCGCGGTAAAGAGCAGCACGTGACCGTGCCTGTGTCCCATTTTGACGAAGACAAATTCACCTCTGGCCACGCTTTTGATGGCTCGTCCATCGCTGGCTGGAAGGGCATTGAAGCATCCGACATGCTGCTCATGCCAGACGCCAACACCGCCAATTTGGACCCGTTTTTTGAAGAAACCACGCTGCTGCTGAGCTGCGATGTGCTAGACCCCACCGACGGTAAAGCTTACGACCGTGACCCACGCTCCATTGCCAAGCGCGCTGAGGCCTACTTGAAGGCCAGCGGCCTGGGCGACACCGCGTACTTTGGCCCAGAGCCAGAGTTCTTCATTTTTGACGATGTGCGCTGGAATACCGACGCATCAGGCACTTTCTTCAAAATCGACGAATACGAAGCGCCGTGGAATTCAGGCAAAAAACTTGAAGGCGGCAATCGCGGCCACCGCCCAACCGTCAAGGGCGGTTACTTCCCAGTGCCACCGGTCGACAGCACGCAAGACATGCGCGCTGAAATGTCGTTGGTGCTCGAATCATTGGGCATCCCGGTTGAGGTGTTCCACCACGAAGTTGCTGGCGCTGGCCAAAACGAAATTGGCACCAAGTTCAGCACACTGGTGCAGCGTGCCGACTGGACGCAATTGCTGAAATACACTGTGCAAAACGTGGCCAACGCCTACGGCAAAACTGCTACCTTTATGCCAAAACCCATCGTTGGCGACAACGGCAGCGGCATGCACGTGCACCAGTCGATCTGGAAAGACGGCAAAAACCTGTTTGCTGGCGACGGCTATGCTGGCTTGTCAGACTTTGCGCTGTACTACATCGGCGGCATCATCAAGCACGCACGCGCATTAAACGCCATCACCAACCCCGGCACCAACAGCTACAAGCGTTTGGTCCCAGGTTTTGAGGCACCGGTCAAGTTGGCTTACTCGGCTAAAAACCGTTCAGCCTCCATCCGCATCCCGTACGTGGCCAACCCGAAAGGTCGCCGCATTGAAGCGCGCTTTCCAGATCCACTGATGAACCCGTACCTGGGCTTTGCCGCTTTGATGATGGCTGGCCTGGACGGCGTAGAAAACAAAATCCACCCGGGCGAGGCCGCCACGAAGGACTTGTACCATCTGCCGCCAGAAGAAGACGCGAAAATCCCAACCGTGTGCCACAGCCTGGACCAAGCACTGGACTGCCTGGACGTGGGCCGCGGCTTCTTGACCAAAGGCGGCGTGTTTACTGACTCGATGATTGACGCTTACATTGAGCTCAAAATGGGTGAAGTTACGCGCTTGCGCATGGCCACGCACCCGATTGAGTTTGACATGTACTACTCACTGTAGATTGTCTTAAAACCACTTTTGTGGTGAAAAAAGGACGGCATTTGTCGTCCTTTTTTCGTTTTCAGGCAAGGTTAATGCCTGACAACTTTGATTTTTCAAAGGTTTGCCGCATACTGGTAGACCGATTTACAAGGCGTTCTAGCCATTCTCGGTAACTGGAGATACGCATGAAACACACTTTACTGATCTCATCTTTTTCAACGCTGCTGGTCTTGGCCAGCGCACCGGCATCCGCCCAAATTTACCGCTGCGTGGGCGCTGACGGCACCAGCACCGAATACATCAACAACGCGAAAGATGCGCTAACCCGAGGCTGCAAAACCATGCAGGGCGGCAACGTGACGGTGGTGCAGGGCACGCCAGTGCAGCGGCCGCCTGTGCGTTTGGCAGCGGCGTCACCGTCGTCGACCTCATCGTCATCTTCGCCCTCGTCAGGTAGCTCCGAGCAAAAAACCCGTGACAGCGACTCACGCAGCATTCTTGAGTCAGAGCTGAGAAAAGCCGAAAGCAAATTAGCCGAGCAGCAAAAAGAGTTCAACAACGGCGAGCCTGAAAAGCAGGGCATTGAAGGCCGCAACTACCAGCGCTACCTGGACCGCGTAGCTGAGCTCAAAGACAGCATTGCCCGTAACGTGAGTGACATCGCCGGTTTGAAGCGCGAAATTTCGCGTCTGCCCAATAACAACTAACTACCAACAATTAACGTCAAGTTTGCAGCGGACAGGCTTTCCGCGCCAAAATCCAAGTCTTGAAAAAGCCCTCGCTCCCTCCTGTAAAAAATCTGCTGGCGCAGCCCAAGTCACGTTTTCAGGCGTTTGATCTGCTAGCGACGCTGGTGTCGGTGGTGCGCACTGACGGCATGGTGGTGTTTGCCAACGCTGCACTGGAAGACGCCCTTGGCATGTCGCGCCGCACCATTGAGGGCTCGCAGCTGCCAGACTGCTTTACAGAACCGCATATTTTGCAAAACGCGCTTGTTGGCGCGGGCAGCAACGAGTTTGCGGCGCTTCGGTATGACGCTTGGCTCAATCGGCTGGGGCATGAGCCGATGCCCGTCCACGTGGTGGTGGCACAAACCGACACGCCAGGCGAGGCCATCATTGAGCTGCTGCCGCTAGAGCAGCAAGCCAAGCAAGACCGTGAAGAGCGCCTGATGGATCAGGCCCAGGCCAACAAAGAGCTGATTCGCAACCTGGCGCATGAGATCAAAAACCCGCTAGGCGGCATACGCGGTGCAGCGCAGTTGCTGCAAATGGACATTGACAAGTCACTGACCGAGTACACCCAAGTCATCATCCATGAAGCGGACCGGCTACAGTCGCTGGTGGACCGGTTGCTGGCGCCACACCGCAGGCCGCATTTGGTGGGCGACGTGAATATTCATGAAGTCTGTGAGCGTGTGCGGTCATTGATACTGGCTGAATTCCCCAAGGGTTTGCGTTTTAGCCGCGACTACGACGTGTCGATTCCTGACTTTCGTGGTGACCGCGAACAGTTGATTCAAGCGGTCATCAACATCGCTCACAACGCGGCGCAGGCGCTGCAAGAACGCATTGCCGCAGGTGATGCGCAGATCACTTTCAAGACCCGAATTGCCCGACAAGTAACCTTTGGCAAGCAGCGCTATCGCTTGGCACTGGAATTGCATGTCATTGACAATGGACCGGGCGTACCCAGCTCATTGAAAGACCGCATTTTCTACCCGCTGATATCGGGACGGGTTGGCGGTTCGGGCCTTGGGCTGACGTTGGCGCAAACCTTTGTGCAGCAACACCACGGTTTGATTGAGTGCGACAGCGTTCCGGGGCGAACAGATTTCAAGTTGCTGATACCTCTTCCCTGAGGCTCTGCCTTGCAGTTTGTCCGCTTGATGTTTTGACAAGCAACTGTTTTTGGAGCTATTTGCGGATAGGCCCCAAAGGAACAAACAAGGACAAACAAGCATGAAGCCCATCTGGATTGTTGATGATGACCAGTCGATCCGGTTCGTACTGGAAAAAGCGTTGCTACGCGAAGACCTGCCCACCCGCAGCTTTACCAACCCGCGCGAGGTGCTGGCCGCATTGGCCGACGCAAGCGACGACGACGGCCCGCAAATCCTGGTGAGTGACATCCGTATGCCCGGTGGCTCGGGCCTGGATTTGCTGGAAAAAGTCAAACAAAAATTACCAGGCTTGCCGGTCATCATCATGACGGCGTTTTCTGATCTGGACAGTGCTGTGTCTGCCTTTCAGGGCGGCGCGTTTGAATACTTGCCCAAACCGTTTGACTTGCCCAAGGCCGTTGAGCTGATTCGCCGCGCGGTAGAAGAAAGCCAGCGTGAAGAAGTCGCGGAAGAGCGCATGGCAGCCGCCCCTGAAATGCTGGGCCAGGCACCGGCCATGCAAGACGTCTTTAGAGCCATTGGCCGCTTGAGCCAAAGCAACGTGACGGTCATGATCACCGGCGAGTCAGGCTCGGGCAAAGAGCTGGTAGCCAAGGCTTTGCACAAGCATTCAAGCCGAGCCAACGGGCCGTTCATTGCTATCAATACTGCAGCTATCCCGAAGGATTTGCTGGAGAGTGAATTGTTCGGCCATGAACGTGGCGCGTTTACCGGCGCGCAAACCATGCGCCGGGGCCGCTTTGAACAAGCCGAGGGTGGCACGCTGTTTTTAGATGAAATTGGCGACATGCCGTTTGATTTGCAAACGCGATTGCTAAGGGTATTGAGCGACGGGCATTTTTACCGCGTCGGCGGTCACAACGCCATCAAGGCCAACCCACGTGTGATTGCTGCTACCCATCAAGACCTGGAGCAGCGCGTGAAAGAAGGGGTGTTCCGCGAGGACCTGTACCACCGCCTGAATGTGATTCGCCTGCGCTTGCCCGCGCTGCGCGAGCGCCGCGAGGACGTGTTTGCGCTCACGCGCCACTTTTTGCAGCAAAGCGCCAAGCAACTGGGCGTAGAGCCTAAGCGCATTTCAGAGGCCGCCTTGCAGCAACTGAGCAAATTTGGTTTTCCGGGCAATGTCAGGCAGCTTGAGAACATTTGTCATTGGCTCACCGTCATGGCACCGGCGCAAGTCATTGAGTCCAAAGACTTGCCGCCCGAAGTTCAGGCATCGGTGCCAACGCGGGTCAAAACTACGCCAGAAACCGCACTAGTCGAAATGGACAGGGGGCACGGCGATCACGGCGATCACGACGATGCAACAGATTCGCCTTTCAGCGTGCGCGCCGCAGCTGCGCCTCTTACCGAGCTGCGCAGCACGACAACACCTGCCAGTCAAGGCTGGGAGGCTGACTTGGAGCTTGAAGCGCAAACCCTGTTAGCCAGCGGCAGCAGCGACGTGTGGGACGTGCTAAGCCGCCGTTTTGAGTCCAAACTGATCCAGACGGCGCTGGTCAGCACCCGAGGCCGGCGCATTGAAGCGGCACAAAAACTGGGGATAGGCCGCAACACCATCACGCGCAAGATTCAGGAGTTAAATTTGGAGTGACATGACCCCCACGGTCATTTGCTGCGTGTAACTCCCTGCACCTTGCAGGCCGCCGTTTGCCAGCCGCTTCGCTTTTGTTGCCCGTTTTGTTGCCCGTCCAAACCTGCTCAAGCAGGTTCGCAGCCGCAGGCAACAGCCCCGAGCCTGCGGCCTGCGGCCTGGCAACGCCTCATCCGTGGCCCCTGCTTGAAAAGGGCGATACTGATAGGCCGTATTTCGGACTTATTTACCGCCGACAAACAGGAGACAACGTGAAATTCTCAATCCAACAAAGCGCTGGTTTATGGGTCACAGCCGTGGCCGTGCTCGCCGTTACCGGTTGCGCCAGTACCATCCCCGCGCCCCCAGCTACACCTACGGCTTGTGCTGACCTAAACGGCCTGTCGATCAAAGCGCAGGCCATTGGTTTGCCGACGACAGGCGCGGTGGTTACCAGCGCCGCAATTGTTCCCGCTGTTGGTACAGGCGTGGCGGCGGTGGCGGAATATTGCAAGGTGCTGGGCGACATCAACCCGGTCGATGCCGCTGCACCCAAAATCAAGTTTCAAGTCAATTTGCCGACCAACTGGAATGGCAAGGCGCTGATGTTTGGCGGTGGCGGCTATAACGGTGTGCTGGCCACAGGCTTGGGCAATGTGCCCGCTGGGCCGACTGACAAGCCCGCACCACTGGCGCGTGGCTATGCCACTTTTGGCAGTGACTCAGGCCACCAGGCCAATGCGGATGGCAGTCGTGACGGCAGGTTTGGCGGCAACGATGAGGCGTTGAAAAACTTTGCCTCGGACGCGATCAAAAAAACCCGCGACGCCGCTATCAACATTATTCAAGCCAGGTATGCCGCAAGGGCACAAAAAACCTACTTTGCCGGTGGCTCTACCGGTGGGCGCGAGGCGCTGTTTGCGGTGCAAAACTTCCCGCAAGACTTTGACGGCGCGATTGTGCTGTACCCGGCGTGGAACGCCGCTGCGCTTGACTTGCAGTTTGGCCGCATCACGCGCGAGCTGGCCAAACCCGGCGCGTACCCCAACCGGGCCAAGCGCAAAGCGTTGTACGACGCCGCGCTACAGGCCTGCGATGAACTCGATGGCGCCAAAGACGGCTTGATCAGCAACGTCAGTGCCTGCAACGCAACGTTTAACCCCAACACCGCCATGCTGGGCAACCAGACATTGCGCTGCGTGAGCGGCGTTGACACCGGTGATTCTTGCCTGTCAGACGCACAAATCGCGAGCTTTAACGTGACCAACTCGGCGTTGACTTTGAACTACACCCTGGCCAGTGGTGAGATAACTTACCCTGGCTTTAATACCTGGGGCACCGACTTTGGCAACCCCGGCGCCAGCCCGCTGCAACCCACCGTGCTCACGCTGTCGTTGGGCACAGAACAACCCGCCAACCCGATGCCCGCCGTCAAGCCCGCCACGTCCACATCCATGGCCACCAGCCCGCCGTACGGCAGCACCTTTTGGGACCAGTGGGTAAAGCATTTTGTGACCCGCGATGCCACCTACAACTCACTCAGCCTTGACCCGCAAAAACCCGGCAAGTGGCAAGAGCGCATTGTGCAATTAACAGCGCTGCAAGACACCAACAAAACCGATCTGTCAGCCTTTGCTGGCCGGGGCGGCAAGATACTGATGGCGCACGGCTCACACGATGCGCTGGTCAGCACCCGGGCCACGCAGCAATATTGGCAGCGCATCCGTGCCGGCATGGGCGCTACAAAGGTCGACGATTTTGCGCGTTACTACGAAATCCCCGGTTACGGCCACGCTGTCAGTAGCGTCTTCAACGCCGCTTGGGACTCACTGACAACATTGGAAAATTGGGTTGAAAAAGGCGTTGCGCCACCGCCGCAGACCGTAGCCGATACCGCTGGCGTTCCGGGCAGAACCCGGCCTTTGTGCGACTACCCTGGCTACGCCAAATACAAGGGCGCGGGGGACTTGAACTTGGCCGCTAGTTACAGCTGCTCCGCGCCTTGAGCGCTTGCTTTGTCAAGCCAGCGTGACTACGACAGGCGTGTGATCGCTGGGCCGTTCGTTTTTGCGTGGCAGCTTGTCAATCACGCAACTTGCCACGTGCGGCTTCAAGGCTTCGCTGACCAGAATGTGGTCAATTCGTAAACCCCGGTTGCGGCGAAAACCAAACTCCCGGTAGTCCCACCACGAATAACTTTTCTCGGGCTGTTCAAACATTCGAAAAGCATCCGTCAGCCCCAAGCCGAGCAACCCTTTGAAGTGGTCGCGTTCCTCGGTGGTGTGGTGGATGGTTTCGCGCAAGCCTTCAGCGTCATACGTGTCGCGGTCATCAAACGTGATGTTGAAGTCGCCGACCAGCACCAGCTTGGTATGCGTTACCAGTTCGGTTTTGATCATCGCGTTCAATGCGTCCAGCCACTTCATTTTGTAGGCAAATTTTTCGCTGCCAGGTTCTTGGCCGTTGACGAAGTAGCCGTTGACAACGCGCACGTCGCCGCTGGGTGTTGCCATGGTGGCGGCAATCACTCTGGACTGCTCGTCAGCAAAACCGGTGATGTTTTTTGCAATATCGCGGGCAGGGGTGCGGCTTAAAATTGCTACGCCGTTGTACGTTTTTTGCCCGAACGCAGCGCTGTGGTAGCCGACGGCTTCAAGCTCTTTGAACGGAAATTTTTCATCCGTCAGTTTGAGCTCTTGCAAGCACAGCGCATCAACTGGGTTAGCGGCCAGCCAGTCAATGACCTGCGGCAGGCGGATGGTCAAGGAATTGACGTTCCAAGTGGCAATTTGGGTCATTTTAGGTATCAAATAGGGCTGTAGCCCATGCAAAATGTGCGCTAGCAGCTACTAAATATGTAGCATAGCCAAAGCGCCGATGACCAAACCAGCCGCTGCGGCGGCAAACATGACGTATTCAACCCAGCGCTTGCGCGTCAGCAAAGCAATCGCTGCCATGGCAATCGAAATTTGCAAGATGGTGGTGGCCTGCGCCCAGCGGTGGTGCTGGTGCATTTGCTCGTCAGACTGTTTGTCCCAGTCGGTCGATTCTTTTTCCAGCTTTTCAGCCGTCAGTTTGATCTCGGTTTTCTCTTTTTCATAGCGGTCAATCTTGGCTTGGTATTTGTCTTTCACGCTGTCGGCAGACAAGTCACGCGAGACCTCCGCCAGCGATTGTTTGGTGCTTTTGGCTTGAAAGAAATTCCATTGATTAGATGCTTCGGTCTTTTTAATCGCCGCGTTATTTTTATACAGGCCTGCATTGGCCTGGGTAGCGCCGCCCATGTAGGCGAACAGTGCGCCCACCGTGGCAATGATGGCGGTAATGACCGCTATTTGCGCAATCATGCCTTTGCTTTCTTTGCCATGCTCGTCATGCCCGCCTTGTGCGGCATGCTCCAGCTCATGGTCGTGGGGCCCGTGTACGTGAAATCCGCCTCCTGACATATCAATTTTCCTTTTGGTTGGTTGCGTTGGGTTTGATGTAGGTGATAAAACTGAAATTCAGTCCGCTGACTGACGTGTGGTCTTCGCGCTGGCTTTGCACCCATTGTGGCCCGAGCGTGGGCGCAAACGCATCGCCGGCAAAGTCTTTGTGAAGATGCGTCACTTCAATACGGCTGGCAATCGGCTCGGCCTGTGCATAAATTTGCGCGCCGCCAATGATCCATACCGTGTGGGCGGCTTGGCAAAGCGCCAGCGCATCGCCAAGGCTTGCAGCGGTTTGCGCACCTTCGGCATGCCAATCTACCTGACGAGTAATTACCACATTGGTACGACCTGGCAACGGGCGAAACTTCGGCGGCAACGAATCCCAGGTTTTGCGCCCCATGATGACGGGGCTGCCCAGCGTGAGCTTTTTGAAGTGCGCTAGGTCCTCCGGCAAATGCCACGGCATGGCGTTGTTGTGGCCAATCACGCCGTTGGCGGCGCGGGCAAAAATCATGTGGATGTTCATTGTGACTTAGGCTCGCAGGAACCACGACTTTGCAACCATGTTTCAATGGCTTTGGACGCCCACACATCGCCTCCGTGCACAGCGCTGCGAAAATAATGTCTGGCATATCCGTGAAACTGACGCATGCTGTTGCCCAATTGACGGTCTAGCTCATTGCTATCAAGCTCGCCTCTGGATGCAGCATCGCAGACTGTTTCAAAAAAAGCCAGAAGACGATTGACGGTCGTCGTGTCCTGGTCGGTGTCATCTTCTGCAATGTTCAGCGCAAGTCCCGCGTTGGCGCGCTGGCGGTCGGCGAGCAAAATCTCAGAATTCCATATGGCCAGGTAGCGCTCGAGATTGCGCGTCAGCTCCAACTCCGGTGCTTCGTCAACATTGGAAGTTACGACACCGATCCTCCCCAACCTGGCAAACGAGCCGCGAAGGCTATGCGCAGAAGGCCCTAAGGCTGCCACCAAGTTAGCGTCTGACCGATCGGCGTTAAATTCCAAGGCTTGCACGCCAATCAAGTCACTTGGCAAGTGCAATTCTGGCTGGCCTCTTGGCTTAAGAATGAAGCATCTGTCTAGCCCTAAACGTCCCATGAATAGACCTAACTCAAAGATGACGTTGTCGCGTACAGCTTGCCGCGACTGGCTGCGCATGGTGACCACGTCGTCCGCATTAAAAACAAAAACAGCGAAGTCGAAATTCTGTAGTGCGGTGACCAAGTCTTTTAGTGAAAAGCTAGAGGGTTGAAATATGCCTTGAGTCCATACCGTTGGCTCAGCGTCGAACTCAATGCTCGTCTGGAAGGCATAGGCTACGTTCAACGCTTCCGTTGAGGAGCCAATAAACACCCGCGGGAGTTCTTTTTTCTTCATTTAGCGACGGGAGCTGGAATGTGAGGGTGCGGGTCATAGTCGAGAACTTCAAAATCCTCGTACTGATAATCAAACATGGATGGTGGATGTCTCTTGATCACGAGCTTGGGGTAAGGCCTCGGATCACGTGACAACTGAAGTTCGGCTTGGCGGACGTGGTTACTGTAAATGTGGCAGTCGCCCCCAGTCCAGACAAAGTCGCCGACGTCCAGGTCGCACTGCTGCGCCACCATGTGGGTAAGCAGCGCGTAGCTGGCAATGTTGAAGGGCACGCCCAAAAATATGTCGGCGCTGCGCTGGTACAGCTGGCAGCTCAATTGCCCTTTGCCGCCGGGTGTTGTTGCTGGTGCGACGTAAAACTGGAAAAACGCGTGGCAAGGCATCAACGCCATTTTGCTTAAGTCCGCCACGTTCCACGCGCTGACGATGATGCGGCGCGAATCAGGGTTGGTTTTGAGCGTGTTGATGACCTCCGTGATTTGGTCAATGTGCCCGCCATCAGGCGTTGGCCAGCTGCGCCACTGCACGCCGTACACCGGGCCCAAGTCACCATCGGCACGCGCCCACTCGTTCCAAATCGTCACGCCGCGTGCTTTGAGCCAGTTGTTGTCGCTCGACCCTTGCAAGAACCACAGCAGTTCGTGCACGATGGATTTGAGATGCACTTTCTTGGTCGTAACCAGCGGAAAGCCTTGCGTTAAATCAAACCGCATCTGGTAGCCAAAGACGCTTTTGGTGCCCGTGCCAGTGCGGTCGGCTTTGAACACGCCATGCGTATCAACGTGGCGCATGAAGTCTTCGTATTGAGAGGATGTTTTAGTCAAATCACTCATGTCAATAGCCACCAAACAAAGTGTCCAAAGCGTTTTGAACAAGGTTTTGCTGCGTTGCGATATTTGTTATCGGACGGCGAAGGTCTGATGTAGGAATAGAACCCAAGGCCGATGTGTTCATGATGACCTTATGTCCCTGCACAGTCAGTACCGCCTCAAGATTTCTAACGCTGTTGACAAATTGCTCTTTTATATGAAGCGGGATCACAACGCGTGTTCCGATTTCCAGGTAGGTGTTTTGAATATCCAAAAAGTACGGAACTTGCTTTCGTTCGTTCAAATCTGGATTTTGATAAACATCAAAGCGCGCCATCAGGCTGAAGCTTTCTGTTTGCCAACAATGCCTGTTTTTACTTTTCCATCGCCCAGGCTTTGACCGAACGTACGGTACTTGGCTAAGGGCAATCCATATTTAGCTATCCGCTCGTTGTATTCAGCGAATGCTGCTTGATTGTCGTCACGCCATTTTTCCCAGTAGCGTTTTTTAACTTCATCGGCAAGCAACGTATCAACTGTTTGCGACAGATTCATGCCCATTTCGCGAGCAGCTTCCAGCACTTTTGAATTGAGCGACAAATTGGTGGGTTTTTTGCTTGCGTGTTCAAAGTTCAACATGTTTCACTCCATCAGCTATGCGCATATTATCATGCGCATTAAACAGCAGCATCAAACCCGCACCACCCGCTCCGGATTCATCACGCCCTGGGGATCCAGTGCTTGTTTGATCGCGCGCATCATGCCCAAGGCGACGGGCGATTTGTGGTGTTCCAGCTTGTCAAGCTTCAAACTGCCGACGCCGTGCTCGGCAGAAATAGAGCCGTCGAAACGCGCCACCGAGTCATAGACGATGGTGTTGACATCGGCTTCACAGTCACGCAAAAACAGTTTGCTATCGCCCTCAACCGGCGCTTGCACGTTGTAATGCAAATTGCCATCACCCAAATGGCCAAAATTAACCAGCCGCACCCCTGGTATCGCCGCCTGTAGCAGCGCATCGGTTGTGGCCACAAATTCTGGAATGCGCGACACGGCAATTGAAATGTCGTGTTTGATGTTCAAGCCTTCATCGGCCTGCGCTAACGGAATGCTCTCGCGGACATGCCACAGCTGGTTGGCTTGGGTTAGGTTTTCAGCCACGACAGCGTCTGACACGCAGCCGTCTTCAAAAGCGGTTTCCAGCAAACGTTCAAACTGCTCACGCGCGTGGGTCTCGCTCTCGTGGTCAGAGTTTTCAAGCAGCACACAAAACGGTGCGTCTTGCCACAGCGGCACACGCTGCTTCGGGTAGTGCTTGGCCACCAGGCTTAGGGCAAATTGCCCCATCACTTCAAAGCCGGTCAACCCTGCACCCAAGTGTTTGTGCGCCAGCCCAAGCAGCGTGACAGCGTGCTGCATGGACGGCACAGCCGCCCAGGCCGTCAGCCGTGCTGCAGGCATTGGGTACAGCTTGAGCGTGGCGGCGGTGATGATGCCCAGCGTGCCTTCGCTGCCGACAAACAAATCGCGCAGGTCGTAACCGGTGTTGTCTTTGCGCAAGCCGCTCAGGCCGTGCCAAACCTCACCCTGTGCGGTGACGACTTCAACGCCCAAACACAGGTCACGTGCATTGCCGTAGCGAACCACTTGTGTACCGCCAGCGTTCGTCGCCAGGTTGCCGCCTATCGTGCAGCTGCCTTCCGCTGCCAGGCTGAGTGGAAACAAAAATCCGGCTTTTTCCGCCGTGTCTTGCAGGTTTTGCAAAATGCAGCCCGCATCAACCGTCATGGTCAGGTTGGCGGCGTCGATGCTGCGGACTGTGTTTAATCGTCCCAAGCTCAATACGACTTGCTGGCCAGATTCATCGGGGATTGACCCACCGACCAGTCCGGTGTTGCCTCCCTGGGTCACGATGCTGACACCGCTGGCCGCACAGGCTTTGACAACCGCCGCCACCTCTTGCGTGCTGGCAGGGCGCACCACGGCCAAGGCTTTGCCGCGTGTGCGCTTGCGCCAGTCCAGCTCATAGGCAGACAAATCGCCGTCCGTCAAAACATGGGCTGCGCTGACGATTTCAATCAGACGGGCGACGAGCGGATTAGCTTGGTTCGGCATGCTGCTGGGCGAAAGTGTAAAAACTCAATTGTCAATCAAGTTAGCCATTTCGATGGGCAAACTGTTGGCTAGACCCCAAACACGCTAAAAAATTGATTAAATAGGCCTATAGCCCATACAAATAGTGCGCTAGCAGCTCCTGATTACATAGCAATTAGCCAGCCTGACGGTTAACTGCTACAGCGAACTACCGGCCCCAAAAACGCCAAAATCTGGCCCGTTACGGCGTGCAGGTCATCAAATGCGTCGTGGGTGCCGTCGCATTCGAGCAATGTCGCCTGCGTGCTGCTGCGGTTTTGCCAAATACGGCGCGCGTCCATCACTGGCACGGTGGGGTCTTGCAGGCCGTGCACTAGCAAAATCGGGCAACTGGCTTTGGGCAGTGTGTTGACCGGGGCAATGTCGTCAAAGCGGGCGCCAATCACGCGCTCCAAGTAACGGTTGACCAGCCAGCCCAGCGGCCAGTAGGGCACGCGCCTTCGGCTAAGCCAGCGCTGCATCAACTGCTCGGGGTGGGCAAAGCTGGATATGCTGACAACGGCGGCCAGGTCGTTGCGGCGCGATGCAGACAGCAGCGCTGCTGCCGCGCCGACTGAATGGCCCAACGCCACCAAAGCGCCTGCATCCACCCCGGGCTGCGCAACTAACCAATCAATCGCACTGTCAAGGTCTTGCGCAAAACGCGGTAACGAAGAATGCCCGCCGCTGTCGCTGCGGCCGTGGTTACGGGCTTCAAACAGCAACACGCTGTATCCGGCATCGTGCAGCGTTTTAGCGGCGGGTAGCAAGTTGCTGGCGTTGCCGCCCCAGCCGTGCAGCAGTACCGCCGCTGGCCGCGCGCCCGCTAGGTGAGACGCCGCGTACCAGCCAAACAACTCCAGCCCAAGTGCAGCGGGTATGCGCACCACAACGGCTGGTAGGCCATGGTCTTGCGGCTGCGCCCCGGCTGGCAGGGCGGCGGGTGCTAGCACCGCGTCCAGCCAGTGCCACGCCGTTGACGCGCGCCTCCAGGCAATTGATGTCCAAGGCAGTTGACGGGTTTGCGGCATGGCTCTAATAGAAACTGCTTTGTTGCAATTCGCCAGCAGTGCAGCTGCCGAACTTTTGTAGGCCAAGGTGCAATGTGGCTTCATGTGATGACTTAGTGACTAACGGGCTGTCCAATTAAACTCAGCGCATGCAAACCCAAACGCCATCAACTGAGCGCGCCGACGAGCCGTTCCCAGACCATCACAACGACTTGGCCGGCACACTGAAATTTGCCTGGCAAATGATTGGGCGCGGCGTGCAGGACCGCCGCTCGGCGTTTCACACGCCGGTGTTAGCCACCCAAAGCAGCGATGGGCCACAAGCGCGCGTGCTGGTGCTGCGTGCGGCGGACATTGCTGAGCGTACCTTGGTGTTTCACACCGATACCCGCAGCGCAAAAATGGCAGAGTTAGCCCTGGACCCGCGGGTGGCGCTGACTTTTTATGACGCCGCGCGCAAGGCGCAAGTCCGTATCAAAGGCGCAGCCACTGTGAATGCTGGAACCACCCTGAGCCACCAGCGTTGGGCTGCCAGCCGGCCGAGCTCGCTGCGCTGCTACTTGGGCGCCCAGCCAGGCGCGGTGAGTCCCCACGCCACCAGCGGCCTGCCCCTGTCGGTTGAAGGGCGCGAACCTGATTTGGCTGAGCTGGCAACTGCTGAGCCGTACTTTGCGGTGCTGACGATTGTTGTGCAGCGCCTTGAATGGCTGCACTTGCACACCCGTGGCCAACGGCGTGCAGCGTTTGCATGGGCAAGCCACGCCAGCGACAGTGTTTGCGACATGCAATGGTTAAATCCGTAGCGCGCTAAAATTCCACTTGATTGGTCCAAAGCCCAATCGAATAGTGCGCTTACAGCTCTTTATTTTATAGCGTTAAGTTCACGCTTGTCGCCATCGCCCAGGCTAAAACAAGCCGGGGTTGTCCTGTATCGCCCGGCTGGGCTCGCCCACGGCTGTCAACTGGGCAGCCGGGTAGGGCTGCAGCAGATGGGCGGCGTCAGCTGCAAAAGCTGCTGGGCCATGTAGCCAGTTGTCGTAGTCGCTTTCTTGCAAAATGACCACCATGCGTTTTTCATCTTGCGGTTTGTGCAGGTGTTTCATCAGCGGGTGCGCATCGGCGTTGATGGTCAGCAGCGTAAAACTTAAGCGCACTTCCCCTGTAGCTGACGTCCAGCTGTCCCATAGCCCGGCAAGGCCCATGGGCTCACCGTCTGCGCGTTGCAGGCGAGTTGGCACATGGCGGCCACTGCGCCAGTCAGGCTCGTAAACCGCTTCGGCGGGCACAACGCAGCGCTGGCCCTTTTCCCAGGCGCCGCGAAAGGTTGGCGATGTACCAACGCTTTCGCTTCGCGCGTTAAAAGTGGACAGCTTGGAGGTGGACAGCTTGGAGGCTGACAGCTTGGAATTGAACGCTTTGGCTGACGCAGCCGTCAACCCCCAGCTGGCAGCAACCCCTTGAGGCTGACTTAGCCTGCTTACCACCACAGCGGCGGGGTATGTGGGCCACATGTCAGCGCTTTGCTGGCCTGCAGGAAAAGCCGTACGAAAGTGACGTTCAAAGCGTTCAAGCGCAGTGACAGCCTGGTAATGTGAGCACATGGGCAGAATCGAAAGTGTCGTTACCCAGCGCGGACGCGGTTATGGGTTGCTCCGGCCCGCGTGGGCAAGTTGGGGGTGAGCCCGCTGCTCCAGGATATTGAGCACTTTAAAGCAGCCCCACACCCCCAACACGCCAAACAACACCACCCCTAAGCCGTAACCGGCCAACACCCCTTTGAGTCCGTAGTAGTGTCCGCCCAGCCAGATAAACGGCGCCACGCCAAGGGTGGCGCGGGCCCAATTCAAGGCGGTTGAATACAACACAAAACCCAGGTTGTTAAACGCCGCGTTAGCCACAAACACCGCGCCGTTGAAGATAAAACTTGCCGCCACAAATTGGCAGAAGAACACAATTACCGTCCGCGCCTGGCCAGTGGCCTGAAAAGCATCGGCAATCACACTGCTAAGCAGCGCCATTAAAAGCCACATGACCAGCACATACACCACCACCACCTTTAGGCTGTTTGACATCGTGCTGCGCAACCGGTCAAAGCGCCCCGCGCCCAGGTTTTGTCCCAAAATTGGTCCTACCGCACCAGACAGAGCGTACAGCGCCGCAAAAGCCACGGGAATGATGCGGCTCACAATCGCCCAGCCTGCGACTGCACTGTCGCCAAACGGCGCAATGGTGGCTGTGACGAAAGCATTTCCGACCGGCGTGGCAATTTGCGTCAGGATTGACGGCAGCCCTATCGCAAAAAATGGTTGCGACGCTTGCACAAGTTCGCCTTGGGTGGGCCAAGCAAACAGTTTGTGAACCCGCACCAGACCAAACAGGCCAACGCCGACCATCACCACGCGTGCTGTACCGGTTGCCAATGCAGCGCCATCGAGTCCCCAGCCAAAACCAAAAATAAACAGGGGGTCCAGCACTGCCACAGCGGCCGCAGCGCTTAGCGTCACGTACATGGCCCGCTTGCCGTCGCCCAATGCCCGCAGCAGCGCGCTGATGCACATACCCGCGCCCAGCAGCGGTGCTGACGGTAGCACCCAATGGGTAAAACGCAACGCCAGCTCGGCTGTCAAACCGGTAGCGCCCAACAGGCCGAGCAGGCGGCCAATCAGCGGGTACAAAAGCAGGCTGGCCAGCATCATGCTGAGCACCATGAGCACCAGTGACGCGCCCGCCAAGTGCCGGGCCTTGTCACGATTGCCTTGGCCAAGCGCGCGCGACGTCACGGCGCTGACGGCAATTGCCAAGCCGATGGATATCGAGATCACAAAAAACAGCAGCGTGCCCGCATAACCAACGGCTGCAGCCAGCTCTTTTTGGCCCAGCAGCGAGATATAAAACAGGTTTAACAGATCAACCGCAAACACCGCTATCAATCCCACGGTGCCGGACACTGTCATGTTAAGCACGTGTTTAAGAGTCGAGCCACTGGTGAATTTTCCTTGCATGGGTCCGCTTTGTTTCATGGGGCAAAGTGTAAGGGTGAGGGTTAAATTTGTAAGTTAAATGCGATGGCAAATGTGGTGGTGGGTGTGTTGGTGAGTGTGTTGGTGAGTTTGATGGTAAGTTTGATGGCGAGTCTGTTGGTGAGTGTGTAGGCAAGTATGAAGGTTAATCGTGAAGGTTAATCGTGAAGGTAAGCCAGCCGAGTCAAGCCCGCTCAGTGAGCTTTGCTTAAGCTTTGATGGTGCGTCCAGGGAAGCTGAAAATCCTATGTACTCGTACCACCACGGTCACGTGTCAAAGTTCACACATTCGATTTTTTCAAGCAAACCGGGGGTCTTCGGTTGCGCTGCGAGGTTACAGTCTGACGGCAATCAGCAATTTTTCAACACCAATCTACCAATTACAAACACATGAAAAACCATCATTTATCGCTCGTCGCAGGTGCGGTGCTGTTGTCTCTCACGGCAAATGCACAAACCACCAATACGTCTGCTATGGCGGCTGCTAACGGGCCTGCCAACGCAGTGGCCGGTGAGTGCTATGCGAAGGTGATTTCTCCTGCAAAATTTGAGACGAAAAACGAACGAGTTGTGTCGGTGCCCGCGTCCAAGCGCACCGAGCTGGTTCCCGCCACCTATAAAACCATCAGCGAACAAGTGCTGGTCAGCCCAGAGTACAAACGCAGCTTTCCCGTACCAGCAACCTACAAAAGCGTGAGCGAGCAAGTGGTAGTGGTGCCGCCCGGCCAGCGTGCTGAGCCCGTTCCGGGCACGTTTAAATCGGTGAGCGAGCAAGTCGAAGTGCAAGCCGCCAGCAGCCGCGTGGAGATCGTTCCCGGCAGCTACAAAACGGTTGAAGAACGCGTGTTGGTCACGCCTGAGCGCAAGACATTAAGGGTGACACCAGCCACTTACAAAGTGGTTGAAGAGCAGGTTGTGGACCGCCCGGCAACAACCCGCGTGGAAACCACGCCGGCCACCTTTAAAACGGTGACGGAGCAAGTGATCAGCAAGCCAGAGTCCACCCGCTATGAAGCGATTGTTATACCGCTCAAGCGAATTACCGAGCAAGCCGTGCTGCGCGGCGCATCCAGCCGTCTTGAAGCAGTCGCGGGCACCATGAAAACTGTGACTGAGCGGGTTGTGGTCAAAGAAGCGTCCAAGCGTCTGGTAGAAGTCCCGGCGACTTATGAATCGGTGGTGGAGCGTGTCAAAGTTGCCGACGCATCGACCGCCTGGAAGCGCGGCCGCGCTTATTTGGGGCAAGCAAAAGAAGTGCGCCCTGTCAAAGGTTTTGCGTTTGACGTGAAAGGCCAAGCCCCTACAGGTAAGAATGCCGAATACGTGACCAGCGACAACAATTCGTTGGACGACGACGTGATGTGTTTGGTTGACGTGCCTGAGCGCTTTGAAAACATCACCCGCCGGGTTGTTAAAACACCCGCCAGCGTGCGAGAAGTCGAAATCCCGGCCGAGTACGCTACCGTTAGCAGCCAAGTCGTCGACAAAGCAGCATCTAGCCGCGAAATCGCTATTGCAGAAACCATGCAAACCGTAACGCGTCAAGTCATTGATATTGACGCCATGAAAGCGCGTGGCTACAAGCTAAACGCCGCTGGCGACCTGAGCGAAACACCGTCAGGCGAGAAGATTTTGCGCGCCTCTGAAGTGGCCAAAATGACTGGCGGCACGGCTGCGGGTAAGGCTGCGGGCGAAAAATCTGACGGCGCAGAATCAGGCGCTGAGGGCTATGTGCGGGAGATAAAAATCCCGGCGACTTACGCTTTGGTGTCACGTCAGGTGCTTGACAAGCCCGCTTCAACCCGCGAAGTAGAAGTAGCTGGAACTACCAAAACAGTCACCAGCCGAATTGAAGACACCCCGGCAGTTACCACTGAAGAGACAATCCCCGCCGTGTACCGCATGGCGTCGCGCCAGGTTGTGGCGACCCAGGCGACCAGCAAGGAAATCAAGATTCCGGCTGAATACAAAACCGTGAGCCGGCAAGTGGTTGATCAAGCGCCGTCTACCCGCATGGTTGCGGTGCCAGCGGAGTACAAAACAGTGGCTCGTCAGGTTGTCGACAAAGCCGCCAGCGTGCGTGAAGAACTGGTGCCAGCGGTTTATAAAACCGTGACGCGCCAGGTCATCGACGTGGCTGCAACTGCTCGCGAGGTGGACGTCGCTGCACAGTACCAAAACCTGACGCAAAGCGTCAAGGTGTCTGAGGCCAGCGAGCAGTGGCGGTCAATTCTGTGCGAAACCAACGCCACGCCTAACAAACTGGTGGAAATCCAGCAGGCGCTGTCTAAAGCGGGCTACAACCCAGGCCCAATGGACGGCGTGATCCGCGCGCAAACCATGCGCGCTGTCAACAACTACCAAACCGCCAAAGGCTTGCCGGTTGATGCCTATCTAAACCTGGAGACGGTGAAATCTTTGGGCGTTTCGCCAAAATAAGGGCTCAGAAACCCGCCTATAAAAAGCTCCTTCGGGAGCTTTTTTTACGCCGATGGACAACCAACCAGTGCGCAGCAGGTGTGGTTGCTGCGTTTCGTACACTCTAGCCATGCAACTTCAAGACATTTTATTTTCCCAAGGCTTTGGCACGCGGCGCGTTTGTGCAGGACTGATCCAGCAAGGGTTAGTGGCTGTAGCCCAAAAGATATGTGCGCTACCAGCTACTGAATTTGTAGCGGACGGCCTGCACTTCTCGGTGCAGGGGACACCTTGGCAGTATCACGAAAAAGCGTATTTGATGCTGCACAAACCTGCAGGTTATGAATGCTCACAAAAGCCCAGCACCTATCCCAGCATTTACACGCTGCTACCGGCCCCCATTCGCCAGCGCGGGGGCGGCGCCGCGGCTGGTGTGCAAGCGGTGGGACGGCTCGACCAGGACACCACTGGTCTGCTGTTGCTGTCGGATGACGGCAAGTTCATTCACCGCATGAGCTCGCCCAAGCACCACGTGCCCAAGGTGTACGAAGTAACCACCAAGCACCCAGTAGACGACCAGCAGGTGCAAAAGCTGCTAGCAGGTGTGGTGCTGGACGACGACCCCAAGCCCGTCAAGGCCGCGGTGTGCACACAAACTGGGCCGAATCAGCTCAGCCTGACGCTCACTGAGGGCAAATACCATCAGGTCAAACGCATGATTGCAGCAGTGGGCAACCGGGTAGAGGGTGAGGGTGGCGTGGGCGGTTTGCACCGTTCACGCATCGGCTCGCTCATGCTGCCTTACGACTTAAAAGCCGGGCAGTGGTGCTGGCTCACGGCAGCGGATTTAGCCGCTATTTCATCGTGACATCAGCCAGTACCCATCCCCGCTACGACACCGTCGACGCGCTACGCGGCGCGGCTATTGTGTGGATGACGGCGTTTCACTTTTGCTTTGACTTAAACCAGTTCGGCTACATCAAGCAAAATTTTTACATTGATACGTTTTGGACTTACCAAAGAGCATCCATTGTCACGTTGTTTGTGTTTTGCGCCGGGTTGGGCCAGGCGATTGCGGTGCATCAAGGGCAAACCACGCAGCGGTTTTGGAAGCGCTGGGCGCAGGTGGCTGGTTGCGCCCTGCTGGTGACTTTGGGTTCGTACTGGATGTACCCGAAGAGTTTTATTTACTTTGGTGTGTTGCACGGCATGGCGCTGATGCTTATCGTTTGCCGCTTTACGGCTGGCTGGCGCATGTGGTTGTTACCGCTGGGCGCACTTGCTATTGCTATGCCTTTGATAGCTGCTTACGCACATAATACATTGCCTGGCATCGGTTTTCTTAATGAAAAAGCCTTCAATTGGCTCGGTTTTATCAGTCGCAAGCCGGTGACTGAAGACTACGTGCCGCTGCTGCCCTGGCTGGGTGTGATGTGGTGGGGCGTGGTTGCTGGGCAATGGGTGTTGGCGCGTCGGGTGCAATGGCTGACCCGACCGATTGCCAAAGCACTCGCGCCCGCTGCCTGGCTAGGCCGCTGGTCCTTGAGCTGGTACATGCTGCACCAGCCGGGTATGATTGGGGTATTGATGGGGCTGGCTACTGTCAAACTGGTGTGAAAACTGGTGTGAAAGCTGGTGTGAAAACTGGTGTAAGGGCTGGCGTAAAAGCGGGCGTAAAAAAAGCGGCCTGAACCGCTTTCAAATCGATGGCGAGCCGCTTACTCAACCTTGGCTTTTTCTCTCAAGCCTTGCTGGTACGCGCCCAAGCGTTGTTGCTCCAGCTGCTGGGAAATTTGGGGCTTCAGTTCTTCAAAACCGGGTATTTTGGCTTCACGAATGTCGTCAACTTTGATGATGTGAAAGCCAAACTGCGTTTTGACCGGGGTGTCAGTCATTTGGCCTTTAGGAAGCTTGAGCATGGCTTCGGTAAATTCAGGCACGTAGCTGCCCGGATTGGCCCAATCCAAGTCACCACCATTGGCGCCTGAGCCAGGGTCTTTGGACTGCTTTTTGGCGATATCTTCAAACTTGCTGCCTTTTTTGATGCTGGCGATGATGGCTTTGGCGTCCGCTTCTTTTTCCACCAGAATGTGGCGCGCTTTGTATTCTTTGCCGCCGTTGGTGGCAGCAAATTTGTCGTATTCGGCTTTTAGTTCAGCGTCGGTGGCTTTGTTTTTTTGCTGGTAATCGGTGAACAGTGAGCGAATCAAAATCGTTTGGCGTGCCAGCTCCATCTGGGTTTTAAAGTCGTCGCTGGCAGACAGGCCCTGCTTCTCGGCCTCTTGCATAAACACTTCGCGTGCGATGACTTCTTCGCGCAGCTGGCCTTGCATTTCCGGCGTCACCGGGCGGCCAGCTTTGGCAACTTGCTGAGCCAGCGCATCTAGCCTGGTTTTGGGTACCGCTTTGCCATTGACGATGGCAATGTTTTGCGCCAGTGCGCTTTGGGCGCTGACGGCGATGAGGGCAGATAAGCAGGTGACTAAAAGTTGTTTGTTCATAAAGGTCCTGTGGAAAAAAATGCTGCGAAATGAGGTTAATCGACGATGTCGATGGCCAAGGCATGCAGGCCTTGATCAATGAAATTTTGCATCGCATCATACACAAGCCGATGCTTTGCAACGCGGGTTTTGCCAGCAAACGCGGGGCTGGCGATGCGCACCCGAACATGCGTACCAAAGCCGTCAGCGTTTGCGCCTACATGCCCGGCATGATCTGCACTTTCGTCAATCACCTCTAATCGGCTCGGCGCGAGGCGTTCAATCAATGCCGCAGTGATTTTGCGTTCGTAGTCCGTCTGCTGGCTCATGACTTCACTTCAACATCATCAGGCTGCAAATATTGTGCAATGTATAGACCTTGCGCGACTAAAAACACCAGCGGAAAGGCGTATCCCCAAAGCTTGAAATTGACCCATTGTTCAGTGGTGTAAAACAAAGCGACATAGGCGTTAAGCGCGGCCATGAAAAAGCTGTAAGTCACCCAGATGACGGTCAAGTTACGCCAGATTTGATCGGGCATTTTGAGCTGCGCACCGAGCATCATTTTCAAGAAGTTTTTCTTCATTACCCACAAACCAATGGCCAGCGCAAGACCTGTGAAGGTGTACAACACGGTGGGTTTGATTTTGACGAAACGCTCGTCATGAAAACCCAGCGTCAGCGCGCCAAAGCCCAGCACCAATGCCAACGTGACCTTGTGCATGGTCTGCAAAGCGCCATCAAGCTTATACAAAATCAGCATTTGCACACTGGTTGCCACCATGATGACGCCAGTGGCAACGTAGATGTCAAACATCTTGAACGCGCCGAAAAACAGCAAGATGGGTAGGAAATCAAGTAATTGCTTCATAACTGGATTATCGACGACGTCTTATTTTGGCGTGAAGTTCAAAGATGCCGAGTTCATGCAGTAGCGCAGCCCCGTCGGCGATGGCCCGTCGTTGAACACGTGGCCTAAATGCGCACCGCAGTTGGTGCAAACCGTTTCAACCCTGCGCATCCCGTATTTGTTGTCCACATGCTCGGTAATTGCCGTGTCATTGATTGCCTGAGAAAAGCTGGGCCAGCCGCAGCCTGAGTCAAATTTGGTCGCCGATTCAAACAACTTTTCACCGCAGCACATGCAGTGGTAAGCGCCCTCAAGCCACACGGTTTCGTACTTGCCGCTAAAGGCGCGCTCTGTACCTGCATGGCGGGTCACTTCAAAGGCGACTGATTCGGCACCTTTTTCTTTGAGC
>JAYWFR010000267.1:0-18149 GCA_043778695.1 Polaromonas sp.
TGCACCATCGCAAACGGGCTTTTCACGCTGGCGTGACCGCCTGCGCCGGCTGCTACGGGAATCAAACCGGTTGCGCCTTTTTCAATGGCCTTGCGGGCAAACACATTGCTGATCACGTCGTGCAGCGTGATGCCGCCCCACGCTTTGACGGCCACGTTCACGTCTTCACGTGCGCCCAGGCTGGTGATGATGATGGGGACTTTATATTTCTCACACACGGCCATATCGTGCTCCAGGCGGTCATTGCTTTTGTGCACGATCTGGTTGATGGCGTACGGCGCGGCGGGGCGGTCTGGGTGCGCGGCGTTGTGCGCGGCCAAGCCTTCAGTGATTTCAGCGAGCCAGTCTTCCAGCTGCGCAGCCGGGCGCGCATTGAGTGCAGGCATGGAGCCAACTACGCCGGCAATGCACTGCGCAATGACGAGCTTGGGGTTGCTGATGATGAAAAGCGGCGAGCCAATGACGGGGAAGGGCAGGTTTTGAAGAATCGGTGGGAGTTTTGACATGAGTTTGGCTTAAAAATATTCTTATTAAGAGTTAAACAAGGCTGTAGCCCTTGTAAATAGGGCGCAACTAGCTATTAAAGAAAGAGCAGGCAAAAATATTTCTTTAAAATACTTCTTTAAACTGCTTCTTTAACTTACTTCTTTAAAACGCCTCAAGGGCCAGCGCCGTGACGCAGTCAGCGCCTTCAACGATGCTGTCACGCATGCCGGGGGCTTTGGTCAACAGGTGATCAGCGTAAAAGCGGGCGGTGGTGATTTTGGCTGTCATGAAGTCAACGTCCACACCCTTGGCAAGCTCTGTTTGCGCAACCAACAACGAGCGCGCCATTTGCCAGCCTGCTACCACGTTGCCGGCCAACATCAGGTACGGCACGCTGCCGGCAAACACGGCGTTCGGGCTGTTTTTGCCAAAGTCAACAACGAACTCAATCACGTCAATCAGCGCCAGCCGCGCGGCTGTCAAGCGCTTGGCCACAGCCAGTGAATCAGCACTGCCCTGCTTGATCAATTCAGCTTCAGTCAACTTAATTTGCGCTGCAATCGCCTTGGCCGTCTGACCGCCATCACGCATGGTTTTACGGCCGATGAGGTCGTTAGCTTGAATGGCGGTGGTGCCTTCATAAATCGTCAAAATTTTCGCATCACGGTAGTATTGCGCCGCACCGGTCTCTTCAATAAACCCCATGCCGCCGTGGACCTGCACACCCATGGAGGTGACGTCCAAGCTCATCTCGGTGCTGTAGCCTTTGACGAGCGGCACCATGAATTCGTAAAACGCCAAATTCTGTTTGCGCACATCTGCATCCGGATGATGGTGGCTGGCGTCGTACGCCGCAGCAGCGCTGCTGGCCATGGCGCGGCAGCCTTCGGTGTAGGCGCGCATGGTCATCAACATGCGTTTGACGTCAGGATGGTGAATGATGGGCGCGCTGGCCTTGATGGAGCCGTCAACTGGCCGACTTTGCACGCGGTCTTTGGCAAAGCTCACGGCCTTTTGGTAAGCCATTTCAGCCACCGCAATTCCTTGCACTCCGACGGCGTAGCGGGCCGAGTTCATCATGATGAACATGTATTCAAGGCCTCGGTTTTCTTGGCCCACCAAATAGCCGACCGCACCACCGTTGTCGCCATATTGCAGCACAGCCGTAGGTGATGCTTTGATGCCCAACTTGTGCTCAATGCTAACGCAGTGCACGTCGTTGCGCGCGCCCAGCTTGCCATCTTTGCCGACCATGAATTTAGGCACCACAAACAAGCTGATGCCCTTCACGCCTTCAGGCGCGCCCGACACGCGGGCCAGCACCAGGTGCACGATGTTCTCGGCCATGTCGTGTTCGCCGTAGGTGATGTAAATCTTGGTGCCAAACACCTTGTAGGTGCCGTCAGGCTGCGGTTCTGAGCGTGAGCGCACTGCGGCCAAATCAGACCCGGCTTGCGGCTCGGTCAGGTTCATGGTGCCGGTCCATTCGCCGCTAACTAGTTTTTCAAGATACGTGGCTTTAAGCTCATCGCTGCCCGCAGTCAGCAGCGCTTCAATGGCGCCGTCGCTTAGCAGTGGGCACAGCGCAAAACTCATGTTGGCCGAGTTGAGCATTTCGCCGCAGGCCGAGCCAATGGTTTTCGGCAAGCCCTGACCACCGTATTCAGCCGGGTGTTGCAGCGCTTGCCAGCCACCTTCAGCGTATTGTTTGAAGGCTTCTTTAAAACCGGGGGTGGTGGTGACCACGCCGTTTTTGAAGCTTGACGGGTTGATATCACCGGCCCAGTTCAGGGGTGCCAATACGCCTTCGTTGAACTTTGCGCATTCTTCCAGCACCGCCTGCGCGGTGTCAAAGCCCGCCTCTTCGAAACCGGGGATTTTGGCGACTTGCTCAATATCGGCGATGTGCTGAATGTTGAACAGCATGTCTTTGAGGGGGGCTTTGTAAGTCATGAGTTATCTCGAAATTCTTGTGGTTTTGAAGTCGCGAAAAGTTGCGAAAAAAGTCGTGAAAAAGTCAGGTTAGAGTCAGCTGTTGCCCGCAGCAGCCTGCTGCGGGATTCGCGCAAATGCAGTTAAAGCGCAGCGGTAAGTTCAGGCACGGCCACGAACAAATCGGCTTCCAGCCCGTAGTCGGCCACGCTGAAAATCGGCGCTTCTGCGTCTTTATTGATCGCAACAATCACCTTGCTGTCTTTCATACCGGCCAAGTGCTGGATGGCGCCCGAAATGCCGGCAGCGATGTACAGCTGCGGCGCAACAATCTTGCCGGTTTGGCCAACTTGCCAATCGTTCGGTGCGTAGCCAGCATCCACCGCAGCGCGCGACGCGCCAAGTGCTGCGCCCAGCTTGTCGGCAAGTGGCGTCATGATTTCGGTGAACTTTTCGCCCGAGCCCAGCGCCCGGCCGCCCGACACAATAATTTTTGCAGCAGCCAACTCAGGGCGGTCGCTCTTGGCGATTTCAGAGCTGACGAAGTGCGACTTGCCGCTGTCAAGTTGTCCGGTAACAACTTCAATCGGCGCAGAGCCTGTGGTGGCTGCAGCATCAAAACCAGTGGTACGCACGGTGATGACTTTGGTCGCGTCCAGGCTTTGCACAATTGCCATCGCGTTGCCCGCGTAAATGGGGCGCTCAAACGTGTCTGGCGACTGTACTTTAGTGATGTCTGAAATCTGGCCAACGTCCAATGTTGCCGCCACGCGCGGCGCAATGTTTTTGCCCGATGCAGTTGCGGGGAAAAGGATGTGTGAATAACTGCTGGCCAAAGACAACACCTGCGCCGCCATGTTTTCAGCCAGGCCATGGGCAAAATGCTCGCCTTCAACATGAATGACCTTCGCCACACCCGCGATTTTGGCCGCAGCCGCCGCCGCGCCACCTGCGTTAAGGCCAGCTACCAGCACGTGCACGTCACCACCACAAAGTGCTGCAGCCGTCACGGTGTTAAGCGTAGCGGGCTTGATGTCTGTGTTGATGTGTTCAGCGATTACTAAAGAAGTCATGGGGAGCTCCGTTTAAATGCAGCCCGGCAAGATAGCCTGACCGCTCAGATAAATTTAATGCAAGTAGGAAGCGTCGGTTAAATAACCTTGGCTTCGTTTTTCAGCTTGTCGACCAGCGCGGCTACGTCGGCCACTTTGATGCCGGCGCTGCGCTTGGGCGGCTCGTTCACGCTCAAGGTTTTGATGCGCGGCTTGACGTCAACACCCAAGTCTTCGGGCTTGAAATTGTCGAGCTGTTTTTTCTTGGCCTTCATGATGTTGGGCAGCGTGACGTAACGCGGCTCGTTCAAGCGAAGGTCGGTGGTGATGATGGCCGGTAGCGTGAGCGCCAGCGTTTCAAGGCCGCCGTCAACTTCACGCGTCACATTGACTTTGCCGTCAATCACTTCTACCTTAAAAGCAAACGTGGCTTGCGGCCAGCCTAGCAGCGCAGCCAGCATTTGGCCGGTTTGGTTGCAATCATCGTCAATCGCCTGCTTGCCCAGAATCACCAGTTGCGGCTGCTCTTTATCAACCAACGCTTTTAGAAGCTTGGCCACCGCTAGCGGCTGTAGCTCTTCATTGGTTTCAACCAAAATAGCGCGGTCCGCGCCGATGGCCATGGCGGTGCGAAGCGTTTCCTGACACTGAAGCACACCACAGCTCACGGCGATGACCTCTGTGGCGACGCCTTTTTCTTTCAAGCGTGTGGCTTCTTCAATGGCGATCTCGTCAAACGGATTCATGCTCATTTTAACGTTGGCGATGTCAACGCCGGTGCCATCTGATTTAACGCGAACTTTAACGTTGTAATCGACGACTCGTTTGACGGGGACCAAAACCTTCATTGGGGGCTCCAGAAATTATTAGTTGGCGCAGTTAACATTAACGTAAAGGTAAGCAATATATTCTATGCTTTGAGCCGTGATACAGGGCTTTTTACCAGCACATCACCCTTAGTTTACAGAAAAAAGAACGATCGTTCTATTTTCAACCCACGGTTAGCCCAGTTTAGGCAGGGGCAACCAATTTTGTGTGGACCACCCGCTGGGGAAACGGTATCTCTATACCGTGACTGCGCAGCGCAGCAAGCACGGCCAAATTAACACCCGAGCGCAGGTTTTGCTGGCCATTTTCAGGGTCAATCATCCAGTAATTGAGGGTGAACTCCAAGCCGTCGGGGCCAAAGTTGGTCAAGTTCACCGCAGGCCCGGGGTCTTTTAAAACCCGCTCTTGCGCCAGCGCAGCTTCACCTAACAAACGCATGACCAGTTCCACATCGCTGCCATAACCGACCGACACCACGGTTGATTGCAGCACCTGCAAATCGGCCAGCGACAGATTTTCAATTCGGTTGCTGATGAACATTTCGTTTGGCACGATGGATTCGCGACCCGACAGAGCCCGCACCACGGTGTAGCGGGCGCGAATGTCGGTGATGCGGCCCTCAAAGCCATCAACTCGCACGTTATCGCCAATCCGCACGCTACGCTCTCCCAGCATGACAAAACCGCTAACGTAGCTGGCCGCCAGCTTTTGCAAGCCAAAGCCCACGCCTACGCCAATTGCGCCGCCCAGCACTGACAGCGCCGTCAGGTCGATCCCCACCGCTGACAGCGCCACAATCAGCCCGACAAAAACCAGCACCACCCGAATACTGTTGCTAACGGCTTTGCGCAGGGACAGCTCACTGCCGGTGGCTTTGCGCAGTAGTTTTGACTCGATGGTGGACGAAATCCACAGCGTGATCAAAATCACCACACCAGCCGTCAAGGCCCCTTCAAGCAAGTTACGCAAAGACAGCGTACCAGCGCCCATTTTCCATTTGATGGCGTCCAGCTCTTCCAAAATGGCGGGCAACAAGCCGCTGACCCAGAGCAGCATGGCGAGCCACGCCAACCAAGAAATAGACCGCTCCAGCGCACGAACCCACAGGGCGTTTTTAAATGCTGCCTGCAGCACCTTCACGCCCAAGCGAATCACCGCCAGTGAGAGCAACACCGGAATCGCCACTTTGAACACCGCCAACGGTAAAACACGCGACAAAAATACGCTGGCAACATAGGCCAACACCAGCAGCAGCAGCGGAAACAGCACGCCATCAATGACGCGTTTTCCAAAAAGGATAGATGTGTTGTCGGTGTTGGCAGTGACCCGCCTGACCAAACGCACCACGCCCCATGCCAGCAGCGCACAGGCCGCGACCAGTCCCATTTCTAACAATGCGGACGGCTGGGCAAGGGACGTGAGCCACTCGTCCAGGCTGTCAATGCGCCGTTTCGGGTAAGCCGCTGAACCGGAGAACAAACCGGGCGGAAAGATCGTCGTCGAGCTCAGGCTGGCCATTGCGGCTTTCTTTTTTCAACAAACGCCTGCACGCCTTCTTGGGCAACGGCGTGGCTCATGTTGCAAGCCATGGTTTGGCCGGCCAACTGGTAGGCAGCTTCGATGTTGGTTTCACGCTGTTTATAAAACAGGGCTTTGCCCATGCGAATAGCTTCTTTAGGCTTTGCCAAAATGGACGCTACGAGTTTTTCAGTTTCAGCATCAAGCGATTCAAGCTGCGCAACACGATTTACCAGCCCTCGAAGACGTGCCTCATCAGCCGTGATGAACTCGCCGGTTAGTAGCATTTCCATAGCAAGCTTGGCAGGTATATTGCGCGCTAGCGGCACGCTGGGCGTGGCACAAAACAAGCCCACATCAATACCGTTGACACCGAACGTCGCGTTGCTGGACGCAACCGCCAAGTCGCATTGCGCCACCAACTGGCAGCCTGCTGCGGTGGCCAAACCCTGCACCTTGGCAATCACCGGCACGCCCAGGTTTTGAATGGTTAGCATCATGCGCGTGCATTGCGCGAATAGTTGTTGGTAGTAAGCCAGCTCTGGGTTGGCACGCATGTCTTTGAGGTTGTGGCCTGCGCAAAATGCCTTGCCGGTGGCGGCAATCACCACAAGTCGTGCGGTGGCGTCTAGCGTTACAAAGTCAAGCGCTGTTTGCAGTGCGCTGATCATGTTTTCGCTTAAGGTGTTGAAGTTCGTGGCACGGTTTAGCAGCAGTGTGTGCACGCCCCGGTCATCGCGGGTATGCAACACGGGGGGCGGAAGTTCGGTCGTGGGTGTGGTCATGGTGAAAGTGGTGTCGGCCTGCGGTTGTCAGCTGGCCTTTAGCTTACACCGCAAGATCAGTTGGCAATGTGCTATTTAATCGGTAGCGGCTAGCGCACTATTTTATTGGGCTATGGGCACGTTTTATTATAAAACGTTAATAAATGTACTGAAAACACGCTCACGGTATAAAAAGCGTCCCGCCCCGAAGCTGGTTTGGTCAACTCAGGGTTTCCTGTTGGTCGCCGCTGCGCTACCCACGCGCACGAAACTACAGGTCCGCCAGCACCCGAATATGCGCCTCGACACTGCGCGCCAAAGCATTCAAGTTGTAGCCGCCTTCGAGCGACGAGACGATACGGCTTTTGGAATGCCGCTTGGCCACGTCTTTGATACGGCTGGTGATCCAGGCGTAGTCTTGCTCGACCAGGCCCAATTGGCCCAAGTCATCGTCGCGATGCGCATCAAACCCCGCGCTGATAAAAATCATCTCGGGTTTGAACGCTTCAAGGCGCGGTATCCAGTGCGCTTCAATCATCTCGCGCACGTCCATGCCTTTGGTGTAGGCGGGTACGGGCAGGTTTAGCATGTTGCTGGCGGGGTGGTCTGTGCCGCTGTACGGGTAAAACGGGTGTTGAAAAAACCCGACCATCAACACCCGCTCGTCGCCTTTCAAAATATCTTCTGTGCCATTGCCGTGGTGCACGTCAAAGTCCACCACCGCGACGCGCTTTAGGCCGTGGCGTTCTAGTGCATAGCGTGCAGCAACGGCGATGTTGTTGAAGAAACAAAAGCCCATGGCTTTGTCGTGACAGGCGTGGTGGCCGGGCGGGCGCACGGCGCAAAAGGCGTTTTCAATCTCGCCAGCCATCACCGCATCAGTGGCGGCCAGCGCAGCGCCTGCAGCGCGCATAGCGGCGTTCCACGTGTGGACGTTCATCGTGGTGTCGGGATCGATCGGGGCATGGCTGGGGCCGCCTGCTTTCATGTCTTCAGCCAATTGCACACCCAGGCCGCGAATGCCGGCGATCATCATGCGGTCATGCGCCAGCTCAATATCGCCGATCGGCGCGACGGGTGCTTCGCGGCAGTCAAGTGCGTCTTTCACGCCCGTGGCCAACAACCAGTCGTCAATCGCGTCAAGCCGTTCTGGGCATTCAGGGTGGCCACGCCCCATTTCGTGCTTTCGGCAGTCGGGGTGGGTGAAATAACCGGTAGCGTTCATGGCGTGAATATTTTTGAGTTAACGTATCGAAATGCAAGTCAAAGAAAAACTCACAGCACTGATAAATCAGCTTAACACGGTCATTGTGGGCAAGCCCGTGCAAGTTCAAGACTGCGTCGCCTGCTTGTTGGCAGGCGGCCATTTGCTGATTGAAGACGTGCCCGGCGTCGGCAAAACCACGCTGGCGCACGCGCTGTCGCGTTCATTTGGGTTGCAATTTTCACGGGTGCAGTTCACGGCGGATTTGATGCCGAGTGACTTGTCGGGCGTGTCGATTTACGAACGGCAAAAAGAGAGCTTTGTTTTTCATCCCGGGCCATTGTTTGCCCAGGTGCTGCTGGCCGATGAGATCAACCGCGCCAGCCCCAAAACCCAGAGCGCTCTGCTGGAGGCGATGGAAGAAAAGCAAGTGACGATTGAAGGTGCAACTCGCCCGCTGCCGATTCCGTTTTTTGTGATTGCCACGCAAAACCCACACGACCAGCTGGGCACCTATGCCCTGCCTGAATCGCAGCTAGACCGCTTTCACATGCGCATCTCGCTGGGCTACCCAGATCGGGCGGCCGAACGTGAACTCCTGAGAGGCGCTGACCGCCGCGACATGTTGGACAACCTGCAAGCCGTGCTTACACCGCACGAGCTGCTTGAACTTCAGCAGCAAGTCATGAAAGTCCAGGCTGCCGAGCCGTTGCTGAACTACTTGCAAGACTTGATGGCCGCGACCCGCTCGGGCCGCTGGTTTTTGCAGGGCTTGAGCCCGCGCGCAGGCATTGCCGTGATGCGCGCTGCCAAGGCCCAGGCTTTTTTAAACCACCGCGACTACGTGGCCCCCGACGACATTGCCAGCGTGTTGCCGCAGACTACTGCGCACCGCCTGATACCGGTCAGCGACGCAGGTCGGGGCGCGCTAGAGCAGGTGCGCGCCATGCTGGCGGCAGTACCCCTGCCTTGAAATCAGCTTGATGACTTCTACGCCAGCGGCTTACTTTAGGCGGCGCTTCCATGCCTGGTTTGAAAACCGCTTGCCGCTGTCTGACCACATCACCCTGACCCAGCGCACCGTGTATATTTTGCCAACCCGCCCTGGCTTGATGCTGGGCGTGACGCTGCTGATATTGTTGGTCGCGTCGATCAATTACCAGCTCAACCTGGGCTACTTGCTGACGTTTTTGCTGGCTGGCAGCGCGCTGGTAGGCATGCACGTGTGCCATGGCACGCTGCGCGGACTTGCTATGCATTTACAAGCACCAGGCGCACATTTTGCAGGCGCTTCAGCCCCTATTGATGTGCGTTTGACGAACTCAAAACGCAGTAACCTGTATGGCATCGGCTTGAGTGTGCTTGATACCCAACAAGCGCATTGGGCCTGGACCGATGTGCCAGCCCAAGGCGACAGCACGGTGCAAGTGGCCTTCACACCCGCCAAGCGCGGCAGGCATCGGCTGCCCACGCTGACGGCTGAAACGCGCTTTCCGCTGGGCACATTTCGGGTCTGGACGGTGTGGCGGCCCGCTGCGCAGTTGTTGGTGTACCCCACGCCTGAAACCAATGCGCCGCCGCTGCCGCCGGGTGAGCCGCGTGCAGGTGGTGCCGCCAACGCAAGGCGTGCGCAAAACACCGGTGAATTTGACGGTGTGCGCGGCTACAAGCGCGGCGACCCACTCAAGCTGGTGGTGTGGAAAAAAGCTGCAAAGGCCGATGAGCAAGGCAACGGTTTGGTTGTTCGTGACACCATGCAGTCCAACGCTCACGAGCTGTGGCTTGACTTTGTGCAGGCCGGCACGGCGGGCACTGAACATAAGCTGTCGCGCCTATGCGCCTGGGTGCTGGCGGCTGACAAGCTGGGAGCGGTTTACGGCCTGCGCTTGCCGTCGCTTAGCATTGCCCCCGCCAGCGGTGAAGCGCACAAACGGCAATGCCTGGAGGCGCTGGCCCTGTGCTGAACCCGCTCGTCAGCCGTCTTAAAAACCTGCCCCGGGACAGCCGCGACACACTGCTCCTTTTATCGGTGATTGCCTGGGTGCTGCTACCGCAAGCACCCAACCTGCCGCTGTGGTGCAGTGCGCTGGCTGCCGGGGTGTTGCTGTGGCGCGGCTACCTGGCCATCAACAACCAGCCGCTGCCGGGTCGCTGGTGGCTCCTTGGGCTGTTGGCCATCACGATTGGTGCGACGCTGCTAACACACAAAACACTGCTGGGCAAAGAGGCAGGCGTCACGCTGCTGGTGGTGTTGCTGACGCTCAAAACACTGGAGTTGCGCGCTCGGCGCGATGCATTCGTGGTGTTTTTTCTCGGATTTTTCTGCATGTTGAGCAACTTTTTTTACTCGCAGTCGCTGCTGACAGCCGCCAGCATGATGCTGGGCTTGCTCGGACTGCTGACGGTGCTGGTCAACGCGCACATGCCGGTGGGCAAACCACCCCTGCTCGAAGCTGCCAAGACCGCACTGTGGATGGCGTTGCTGGGTGCGCCCATCATGGTGGTGCTGTTTGTGCTGTTCCCGCGCGTGGCACCGCTGTGGGGCGTGCCCAGCGATGCAGTGGTGGGCAAGAGCGGCCTCAGCGAAAAAATGCAGGTTGGCACAATTGCCAAACTGGCGCTGGACGACAGCGTGGCCCTGCGCATCAAGTTTGCAGGCACGCCGCCGCTGCAAAGCGAGATGTACCTGCGCGGGCCTGTGCTGTCCAGCTTTGACGGGCGCGAATGGCTGCCGGCCCGGCCAGACTTTTCGTCGCGCTTTAGCGTGACTGCCAGCCTGATAGTGACAGGCACACCCACCAGCTATGAAGTCACGCTAGAGCAAACCAATCGCCCCTGGCTTTTTGTGCTGGACGCAGCAGTTGATAAGCCTGTGCTGCCGGGCTTTCAAAGCATGATGCAGCCCGATTTGCAGTGGCTGGTCAACAAGCCCATCACCGAGCTGGTGCGCTACAAAGCGCAAAGCTACACCAGCTTTACACATGGGCCTGACAAGCTCACCGTCGGCTTGAGAGAATTTGTTGAATTACCGCCCGGCTTTAACCCCCGCACGCTGGCCCAGGCCGCCCAAATACGCAACGACCCGCAGTTTGCAAATGCAGGCAGCGCGCCGCTGGTCGACTACGTGATGAATCGGCTGCGCACCGGGGGCTACACCTACACACTGGAGCCTGGGCTGTACGGGCCGAATACGGCAGATGATTTTTGGTATGACCGCAAAGAAGGTTTTTGCGAACACATCGCCTCAAGTTTCGTGATTTTGATGCGCGCACTCGGCGTGCCTGCACGGGTGGTGACAGGCTACCAAGGCGGCGAGCAAAACTCTGTCGATGGTTTTTGGACGGTACGCCAAAGCGACGCGCACGCTTGGGCCGAGGTTTGGTACGAAGGCCGCGGTTGGGTTCGGGTCGACCCGACATCTGCCGTGTCGCCGGGCCGTACCGGTGCGTCGCAACGGCTGGCAGCGCCGCAGGGCTTGGTAGGCCAAGCGCTTGGCAACATCAACCCAGCCTTTACCCAGCAGCTGCGCGCTGCGTGGGAGGCCGTCAACAATTCATGGAACCAATGGGTGCTGAACTACACCCAGGGCAAGCAACTAGATTTGCTAAAAAACATTGGCTTTCAGTCACCGAGTTGGGAAGACCTGAGCTACGTGCTGATTGGCATCATCGTGCTCGTCAGCTTGGTAGGCGCGGCTTGGTCGCTGTGGGAGCGCACCCAGCATGACCCGTGGCTACGCCTGCTGGGCAAGGCGCGCAAACAGCTGGCCAAGGGCGGCATCAGCAGCACGCCATCCAGTACGCCGCGCGCCCTGGCGCTACAGTTATTGCCCAAATTTGGCACATCAGCATCGGCCGCCCACGACTGGCTGATGCAGCTGGAGGCGCAGCGCTACCGGCCATTGAATGCCGCCAATCAGCCTGGTTTAATCCAACTGCGCCAACAATTTAAAAAGCTGCGCTGGCCCGTTTAGGTGTCAGCCGCCATTGCGGGCAAGATCCGTAAGCCAGGACGGCGCGCTTGGCAAGCAGGCAGCCAGACCCTTTAGAAAGACCGCGCCTTAGCCACGGTGCCCGACATGCACGCTGCCCAAGCTGCAAGACGCGTGGCCCAAAGTCAGCGCTGGATGGTTTGAGGCACAAGTCCAGTTGGCAGGCGCGGCGCAAACAGCTCAACATCGCACAACAACTCTTGGCGGGTGGCTGGCAGTTCAATGCGCTGGCATGGCGTACGGGGGCTGGTCGTGCGGGTATGAATATTTCGCCCTACAAACAAGCAAGACTTGACGCCTGCGCTGTCGCTGCCCAGCACTGTTTTATCGACGTGTTTGCCGGCACGCCAGCTGCGGTGGCCCAACAGCGCTATAGCGTACGCAGCTGACGTTACGGCCTTCGTAAGGGCTGGTCAACAGGACTAAATTTAGATAAAATAGCCTATCGCCCATATAAAATGTGCGCTAGCAGCTATATATATAATAGCAAATGAAAAGTTTACTGCAAAGTTTGTTTCATACTGGCAGGTATAGGCAAGGCCATCACATCGATGCCCTCATCGATCAAGTCCATGGCCTCGCGCGGGGTGGCATGGCCGCGAATGCTGCGCGGTTCTGCATCACCGTAATGCATGGCTCTGGCCTGATTGGCGAACCGGTCGCCTACGTCTTCCGTATTGGCCAGCACGTGGCGTACGGCGTTTAGAAAAGCCGCTTGTCGCTCAGGGCTGGGGCTGGACTGCTGCGTCACCTCAGTAAGCGTGACCAGGCCGGTGTCTGGCTTCGCATCTGGCAGTGCCTCTACTGGCGTTTGACTGACGCGCGGTGTCGACTCTATCGGCACGCGATGCCCGCCAAAATTAAGTCGTGGGGCGCTGGGCATTTTGACTACCGCTTTGTCTGCGCACATGGGGCATTCCACCAAACCCCGCGCTAATTGCGATTGAAAGTCGTCCTCAGAGCCAAACCAGCCTTCAAATGAATGCCGCTGGCCGCACTGAAGACTCAATACTTTCATTGCGCGAGCAGTGCCAAAGCAGGCTTAGCTGCCCAGTGTTTTGACGATGCCGTTGATGGACTGGGCGCACAGTGTCATCAAGCCGCCAGGCAAGATGCCCAAGAGCAAAATCAGCGCGCCGTTAATGCTGAGCACCACACGCGCATCAGCCGGAGCCGAGATGGGGTGCACTGGGCTTTGCGGAGCGTCAAAATACATCACCTTGATGATGCGCAGGTAGTAAAACGCGCCGACCAGTGACATGAGCACAGCGAAGATAGCCAGCAGCAGGTAGCTGGTTTGCTGCGAAGAAATGAGCGCCTGCAGCACCAACAGCTTGGCGTAAAAGCCGACCAGCGGCGGCAAGCCTGCCAGCGACAACATCACCACCGCCATGACACCGGCATAAAGTGGGCTGCGCTGATTCAAACCTGCCAAGTCACTGATCTCTTCAGATTCATGCCCGGCACGCGCTAGCAGCATGATGATGCCGAAGGCTGCCAGCGTGGTCAGCACATAGGTGATGGCGTAAAACATGGCCGCACTGTAGGCTGACTCGGTGTTGAGCTGGTTACCATTGACGACTCCGGACAACATGCCCAGCAGCAAGAAACCCATTTGAGAAATGGTCGAAAATGCCAGCATGCGCTTGAGGTTGCTTTGCGCAATGGCCGCCAAATTACCGACCAGCAACGAACCAATCGCCATGACAGCCAGCATTTGCTGCCAGTCAAACGCCAGCGGCAGCAAACCTTCGACCAGCAAGCGCAGGCAAATCGCAAACGCAGCCAATTGCGGTGCGCCGCCAATCAGCAGCGTGACGGCTGTGGGGGCGCCTTGGTACACATCTGGCAGCCACATGTGAAAAGGTACCGCACCGAGCTTGAAGGCCAAGCCCGCCACAATGAAAACCAAGCCAAACACCAGCACCTGGTGCTTGACCTGTCTGCTAGCAATGGCGTTGAAGACTTCGTTCAAATCTAGCGAGCCGGTTGCGCCGTACAGCATCGACAAACCGTAGAGCAAAAAGCCAGACGCCAGCGCACCGAGCACAAAATACTTCATCGCCGCCTCAGTGGCAGTGGCGTTGTCGCGTCGCAGGGCCACCAGCGCGTAGCTGCACAGCGTGAGCAACTCCAACCCCATGTAAATGACCAGAAAGTTGTGCCCGGAAATCATCACGAACATACCCAGCAGCGCAAACAAACTCAGGGTGAAAAACTCGCCGCCGCGCAGCATGTCACGGTCAAACGCATAGGGCCTGCCGTACACCAACGACGCCATCAGCGCAATGCACGAAAAGCACTTGAGCCAACTGCCCATCGGGTCGACCACCACCATCTTGCCAAAGCCGTAAAAGGTTTGACCGCCCGAAGCATAGGCAGCTTCCAGGGCCGCCACCACGGCCAACGTGACGAGAGTCACCACATAGGTCAGCGTACGCATGGGGGACTTAACCCACAAATCGACCAGCAAAATAACGCAACCCATCGAGAGCAAAATAATCTCGGGATAAATCGCGATCCAGGAAAGTTTATCGACCATGTTTGTTCATCATTGCTGAATTCTTTTAAATCGTTACTTTTTTAGTTCAGTTTGGTTTTGGCAACATGCGTCAACAAATCAGTCACTGTGGTGTTCATGACATCGGTAAACGGCTTGGGGTACAAGCCCATGTACAGCGTTGCTATTGCCAGCATGGCCAGCATCAAAAACTCTCTGGCGTCGATGTCTGTCAAATTCTTCACGTCGTCATTGACAACCGGGCCAAGGTAGACGCGCTTGTACATCCACAGCGTGTAGGCCGCACCCGAAATCAACACGGTTGCAGCTGCCAGGCCAATCCATAAGTTGTATTTGACGGCCCCCAAAATCACCATCCATTCACCAACAAAACCGGCGGTAGCGGGCAAACCGCAATTGGCCATGGCAAAGAACAACGCAAAGGCGGCAAACTTGGGCATGGTGCTTACCACACCGCCATAACTGGAAATCTCACGCGAATGCGCCCGGTCGTACAGCACGCCAATACACAAGAACATCGCGCCCGACACAAAGCCGTGAGCAATCATTTGCACGATGCCGCCCGACACGCCCAAATCGTTGAAGATGAAAAAGCCGAGGGTGACAAAACCCATGTGCGCCACTGATGAGTACGCCACGAGTTTTTTCATGTCTTGCTGCACGAGCGCCACCAGGCCAACGTAAATCACGGCGGTGAGCGACAAACCAATCATCAGCCAGGCCCATTCGCGTGACGCATCTGGGGCAATCGGCATGGAGAAGCGCAAGAAACCGTAAGCACCCAGCTTGAGCATGATGGCAGCCAGCACTGCTGAGCCGCCGGTAGGCGCTTCAACGTGGACGTCGGGCAGCCAGGTGTGAACCGGCCACATTGGCACCTTGACAGCGAACGCCGCGAAAAATGCGAAGAACAGCAGCATTTGAATCGTGCTGCCCAGCGGTAGCTTGTGCCACGTGAGAATCTCGAAACTACCACCCGACTTGTTGTACAAATAAATCAGTGCCACCAGCATCAACAACGATCCAAGCAACGTGTACAAAAAGAACTTGAAGGCCGCGTAGATTTTGTTCGGCCCGCCCCAGATGCCGATGATGAGGTACATGGGAATCAGCGTAGCTTCAAAAAATACGTAAAACAGCAGGCCATCAAGCGCGGTAAACACGCCAATCATGAGGCCGCTCAAAATCAAAAACGACGCCATGTACTGGTTGACCCGGGTGGTGATGGCCTCCCAACTGGCAATGATGACAACCACGTTGATGAACGCAGTCAACAGCACAAACCACAGCGAAATGCCATCGACCCCAATGTAGTAGCTGACATTGAAGCGAGCAATCCAGCTGCCTTTTTCAACAAACTGCATGGCCGATGTGCCCAGCTTGAAACCGTCGTAAAGCGGCAGCGTGACCAAAAAGCTGACCACAGCGCCAACCAGAGCTATCCAGCGCACACTGCGCGCCTGGTCGTCACGGCCAAAAGCCAGCAACACCACACCAAAAATAATTGGCGTCCAAATCGCGAGGCTGAGCAATCCCATTCTTATTTTTCCTGCTTATTCTTATACGGGCGGCGATTACTTGTTGAGCCAGACAAAGTACGTCATGAGAACAAACACACCAATGATCATGCCAAAAGCATAGTGATAGATATAGCCCGACTGCAAGCGGCGCACGATGCTGGAGACCCAACCGACGACCTTCCACGAGCCATTGACCAGCGCACCATCAATCACTTTTTGGTCGCCAATTTTCCATAAACCAGTGCCCAGAGCGCGCGCACCGCGCGCCAAGACATTTTCATTGAACCAGTCCAGGTAATATTTATTTTCAAGCAGCGTGTACAAAGGCTGGCATTTCACCTTGATGGCAGCTGGCAACGCCGGGCTGCGCATGTACAGGTACCAAGCGGTGACTACGCCAGCAAGCGCTAGCCAGAACGGTGCAGCCGTCAAACCATGCAATGCCATTTGCGCAGGACCGTGAAACAGCTTGGCCAACTCGTCCATCGCCGGATGCTTGTCAAGGTTGACGGTGATGACGCTTTTGAAGAAGTCGCCAAACAGCATCGGTTGAATCGTCATGAAACCAATCACCACCGAAGGGATCGCCAACAGCACCAAAGGCACCGTCACTACCCAGGGTGACTCATGCGGCTTGTGGTGGTGGTCATCATGCGCGCCATGATGGTTGTCGCCGTGGGCGTCTGGGTTTTGGTCGTAACGCTCTTTGCCGTGGAAGACCAAAAAGTACAAGCGGAACGAGTAAAACGCGGTGATGAACACCCCGGTCAGAACCGCAAAGTATGCAAAGCTTGCGCCCGCCAGATGACTTTCATGCACCGCTTCAATGATGCTGTCTTTGGAGTAAAAGCCTGAAAACAGCGGTGTGCCTATCAATGCCAGGGAGCCAAGCAAAAATGTGATCCAAGTGATCGGCATGTATTTGCGCACACCGCCCATCCATCGAATGTCTTGGTTATGGTGCATGCCCATGATGACCGAGCCTGCAGCCAAAAACAACAACGCTTTAAAAAACGCGTGCGTCATCAAGTGAAACACCGCCACCGAGTACGCTGATGCGCCCAACGCAACCGTCATGTAACCCAATTGCGACAGCGTGGAATAAGCCACCACACGCTTGATGTCGTTTTGAATGATGCCCAAAAAGCCCATGAATAGCGCGGTGATGCTGCCAATGATCATGACAAAGCTCAAGGCGGTGTCGCTGAGTTCAAACAGCGGCGACATGCGCGCCACCATGAAGATACCAGCCGTGACCATGGTGGCGGCGTGGATCAACGCGGAAATGGGGGTTGGGCCTTCCATCGAATCAGGCAGCCACACGTGCAGCGGAAACTGCGCCGACTTGCCCATCGCGCCGATAAACAGGCAAATACAAATTACCGTGACTAGCAGCCAACTGGTGCCAGGCAGCGTCAATTTAGCCAGCTCATCGCCCTTAGCAAACGCTTCACCATAATTCAGCGTGCCCGCGAAGGCCGCAACCAGCCCTATGCCCAGGATGAATCCAAAGTCGCCAACCCGGTTGACTAAAAACGCTTTCATGTTGGCGTGCGTGGCGCTGGGTTTGTTGTAGTAAAAACCAATGAGCAAGTAAGACACCAAACCCACCGCTTCCCAGCCAAAGAACAGCTGCAACATGTTATTGCTCATTACCAGCATCAGCATGGCAAACGTGAACAGCGAGATATAGCCGAAGAAGCGGTTGTAGCCTTCGTCTTCTTCCATGTAGCCGATGGTGTAGATGTGGACCATGAGCGAGACAAAAGTCACCACGCACATCATCATGGCGCTCAAGCCGTCAATCAGAAAGCCGACTTCCATTTTCAAGCCGCCCACCACCATCCAGGTGTAGAGCGTTTCGTTGAAGCGTGCCCCGTCCATGGCCACACTTTTGAGCGTCGTCGCTGATAAAACAAAGGCCAACAACACGCCCAAAATCGTCAACGTGTGGGACATGCGGCGACCAATCCAGTTGCCGCCAAAAACAGTGCCGAAGACACCAGCAAGTAACGCACCCGCCAAAGGCAACAACGGAACAGCAAGAAGCGTTGATACAGAAAGTATTTGACTCATTTTTCTGATCAACCTTTAAGCGTGTTGAGTTCGTCAACGTTGATGCTAGATTTATTTCGGAACAACAAAACCAGAATGGCCAGGCCAATGGCTGATTCAGCAGCAGCAACTGTCAAAATAAAAAACACAAAAATTTGACCCGCCATGTCGTTGAGGTAGTACGAGAACGCCACAAAATTCACGTTGACAGCCAGCAGCATCAGCTCAATGGCCATGAGCAAAATGATCAGATTTTTACGGTTCAAGAAAATGCCGAT
>JAYWFR010000268.1:0-18138 GCA_043778695.1 Polaromonas sp.
TGTGATTCTGGTGTTTGTGGCCCTTGCTTTGTGGTTCGTATCGCGCCTGCTGGACTCACCTTTTGGTGCAGTCATCGAGGCGATTCGTGAAAACGAAAAACGCGCCGCTGCGTGTGGCTACGACGTGGCGCGCAGCAAGTTGCTGGTGTTTGTGCTGTCTGCCGGTATTTGCGGCTTGGCGGGCGCGCTGCGGGCACTGCATTTGTCCATCGTGCCGATTGATTCGCTGCATTACTTGCAATCAGGCCAAGCCGTCATGATGTGCCTGCTAGGCGGCATGGGTACTTTTTTAGGGCCGTTTATTGGCGCCGCAGTGTTTCTGTACCTCGAAGACGTAATGACCAATGTCACTCGTTACTGGATGGGCGTGGTCGGGATTATTTTCATGATTTTTGTGCTGTTTTTCCCTAAAGGTGTATGGGGTACGGCGCTTGACTGGGTAGCGCGCTGGCAACGCAAGCTGAAGTCTGGAGGCATTTAATGGCGAGTGCAACACCCATTCTTAAGGTCAGTGCTGTGTCTCGTTACTTCGGTAAATTTCAGGCCCTGCACAACATCACCACAAGCTTTCAGCCCGGGGAGTTAACGGCCATCATTGGCCCAAATGGCGCGGGCAAAAGCACTTTCTTTAATGTGATCAGCGGCGGCATTGTGCCTAGCAGCGGTACTGTGCAGTTTGAAGGGCGTGACATCTCCCACATGGCCCAGCACGACTACGCGCGCGCAGGTATTGCCAAAAGTTTCCAGATCACCAATGTTTTCAAGCACCTGAGCGCGCATGAGAACGTTCGCGTCGCGTTGCAAATGCAAACAACACGCTACCAAATTTTGCGCGCGCGTGGTGCCTATGCCGAGGTCGGCGATAAGGCTGACGTACTGCTGGCCAGAGTCGGTTTGACCAGCAGCCGCAGCAAGCTGGCGGGCGACCTGGCGCATGGTCAGCAACGTTCGCTTGAAGTGGCCATGGCGTTAGCCTGCAGCCCCAAGCTGCTGCTGATGGACGAGCCCACGGCGGGCATGTCACCGCAAGAAACCGTGGTCATGATGGACTTGATCACTCAGTTATCAAGCGAGCGCACCATTATTTTGGTTGAGCACAAAATGAAGCTTGTGATGGGCTTGTGCAAACGCTTGCTGGTGCTGCACCACGGTGAGTTACTGGCCGAGGGCAGCCCGGACGACATCCGCAGCAATGCTGAAGTCAAGCGTGTTTATCTGGGTCAGAACTAACAAGGCAACAGATCAAGATGCTCAAAGTCGAACAACTCAACGCTTGGTACGACCACAGCCACGTGGTGCAGGGCTTGAATTTTGAAGTCAGGCAAGGCGAAATCGTCACGTTGATGGGCCGCAACGGGGCGGGCAAAACCACGACGCTGCGAACGCTGATGGGGCTGGTAGGCAAGCACAGCGGCAAGGCCACATTTGATGGGCAGGACTTGATGCCAATGGCCACCCACGAACGGTTTCATTTAGGTCTGGCCTACGTGCCTGAAGACAGGCGCATCGTGGCTAGCCTGACGGTGCTTGAAAATCTGCAACTGGGCCTGACCGCCAGTAAAAATCGCGGCGACATGAGCGCCATGATTGACGAGATTGCGCAAACCTTTCCCCGGCTTAAAGAGCGCCTGCATCAGGACGGCACTTCGATGTCTGGCGGGGAGCAGCAAATGCTGGCTATTGCACGCGCCATGATGGCCAAGCCCCGCATGATTTTGCTTGATGAGCCTTCAGAAGGCATCATGCCGATTTTGGTCGACGAGATGTTCGAGCTTTTTGCCAGCATGAGGCAAAAGGGCATCACGATTTTGCTGGTCGAGCAAAACGTAGAACGCGCGTTGAAAATTTCAGACCGCGCGTACATCGTTGACCAAGGCCAGATTGTTCACCACGGCAATGCTGCCGAGCTGCTGGCCAACACCGAAATTCAGGAAAAGTATTGCGCCGTGTAAAAAAAGCCTCTGCTTCATATGAAACAGAGGCTTTGACTGGTGCCGGAGAGATGAATCGAACACCCGACCTTCTCATTACGAATGACAGGATATCCCTATTTCTCATCATTCACCTTTGTTGATTAATTCTCATATAATCAATAAAAATCAACAACTTACAGTCTGTTAACCGATTAAGTAAACAGTTTGGGTGTTGATAAATATTGACCTAAATTGCGTATTCCAGTCTGTAAAAAGTCTGTAAATCAGAAAAAGGGGTTCACGATGGCACGCCCAAGCAAGACCGCCGCGATTGACTACACCGCCGCCCATGAATTGGCGTATGGACTGTTAGAGCGTGCTGCCTGCCCTGATGGTTCGCCGTTCGTTCTGGTGCGTGACGCTGGCAACAAAGGTTTGAGGCTCCGCCTGACAAAGGCCGGTGGCAAAGCATGGCAGTTTGAAACCCGCGTCAAAGGCAGACTGTTTACCCGTGCGCTGGGTGAGTGGCCTAATGTTTCGATTAGTGATGCCCAAGCCGAAGCCCGCCGCCTGCGTGACCTGACAGCGAAAGGCACAGACCCGCGTGAACTTGAGCGCCAGCAACAGGAAGCCGAAAGCGCCAGCAAAGCCGCTGCTGCTGCCCAAGCTGTGACCGTGGGCGAAGTTTGGCCGCGCTACCTTATCGAGGGCAAGCCCAAGCGTAAAGATGCTTTTAAGCCCCGCTATCGCGCTGACCTTGAAGCGATGGCCGCGCCCGGTGGTGAAAAGAAAAAGAGAGGGGAGGGCAACACACGACCGGGGCCGTTATTCCCGCTGCTGGCGCTGGCCTTGTCCCAAGTGAACGAGGACACACTGAAAAGCTGGTTTGACCGCGAAGCCCTTACAGGCAAGCACCAAGCCGCCCGCGCCCTGATGATGTTCCGGGGCTTCATGCGCTGGTGTTCTGCAAAGCCTGAATATCGCGCCATGATTGACCGTGACGCTGGTAAAGCCGCCGCCATTGTGGAGGGCTTGCCAAGCAACACCCGCCGCACTGATGCCCTTGAGGCTGCACAAGTACCCGGCTGGTGGGCAGGTGTCGACCAACTGAACAACCGCACCGCAAGCGTGTATTTGCGTGCCCTGTTGCTGACAGGTGCCCGCCGTGAGGAAATAGCGGCCTTGAAGTGGGCTGATGTGGATTTTCAGTGGCGCAAGCTGACCATTGCCGACAAGGTGGACGCAACCCGCGTTATTCCGTTGACGCCTTATCTGGCGCAACAACTGGCAACCCTGCCGCGCATCAATGAATTTGTATTTGCCAGCACGGGCAAAGCAGGCCGGATTGCCGACACACGCGCCAGCCATGCCAAAGCCCTGCAAAGCGCCGGTATCGACAGCCTGACTATCCACGGGCTGCGCCGTTCGTTTTCGCTGCTGGGTGAATCTGCCGGGGCTCCTGCTGGCGCGATTGCACAAGTGATGGGACACAAGCCAAGCGCGACCGCCGAGGGCTACAGGCCGCGAAGTGTTGACGCATTGCGCCCGTACCTTGAAAAGATTGAAGCGCATATCTTGGAACAGGCCGGGGTGACGTTTGATGCCCAAGCAGAACCCGGCAAATTGCGGGTTGTAGGAACTTGATATTACGTAACTACAAATAACCTTTTCTTAGTCTAATAAACGCAACTACAATAAATAAGAATGAGGTTGACATTTGACCCGCACAAAGACGGCGTAAACCTGGGCAAACATGGCTTATCGCTGGCGATGGCAAATGAACTTGAATGGGACACGCTGCGATGCAAAGCGGATACACGCCGCGAGTACGGTGAGCCCCGCCAGATTGGCTATGCCCTTGCTGGTGACCGTCTGTATTGCGTGGTGTTTGTTGACCGCCCTGCTGATGCACCCACAGAGCGGCGCGTTATCAGTTTGAGAAAAGCCAACAACCGAGAGCAAACAAGTTATGCAAGCCAAATATTTGACACTGAATAACGGGCGAAAAATTCTGCTGAACACACCAGCAGAGGACGCGGCTATCAATGCCGCTATCGCTACCGACCCTGACACGCACGAGCTGGAAGCTGCCGAATTCAAGCAGCTACGCCGTGGCCGCCCCTTGGGCAGTGGCAACAAAATGCAGGTGACATTGCGCCTTGATATTGATGTTGTGGAAAAACTCAAAGCTGAAGGTGCTGGCTGGCAAACACGGGCTAACGCCGTACTGCGCAGGTCAGTGATGCGTAGCAATAAAAGCACGCACGCCTAGAACCGTTTTGCCCAAGCCTAGCCCGCGCTTAATTACCGCTGGCGAAAAGTCGGACACCTTCACCGACAGGCTGGGGCTCCTATTGAAGGGCACTTGAAGGGGTGCGATAGTGACAGACAAGAAATACAAATACTGGCTTGCAGTGGTGGACGGGCAGTTAGTGCAGTTCGCTGAATTGCCGCACATGATGGCAACAGCATTGCACCCCGAAGGCGGAATGGCCTACGGAGCCGCCCGCATCAATCTTGAAGATGAACTAAAGCTAGCCGTGCGCGATGGCCTGCTGAGGGTACGCAATCCCGCTGGGCTGGGTTTACACACCTTCCCGCATGGCGATGCCCTGCAACGTGCCGTATTGATTCCTGACACCGATTTAGAGCCCTTCCTGAATGCACGGGGCATTGAACTGCGCATTACCCCGCACGGCAACGGGCCGGAATATTGGACGCTGGAAAATGCCGCCGCTGCGATGCAAGAGCAATTGAACTGGCACGATGGCACCCGCAAAGAATTTCAAGACCAAATGCAGGAAGCTGCTGCCATTGGTGCCCTTGTCGTTCTAAACCCGCGCACTTGCTTGCCCGATAGACCTGAGAGGGTGCGCACCTATTGGGAATATGTGACCCCTGATAGCGTGAACACATGGCTAGCCTCATTGAAAGCACCCTACCGCTGGAGCCCTGCCCCACCATTGTTGAACATTCCTAAATCGTCACCCCGCGACAGCAGGCCATGGGAAACCTTGCCTACTTTTTTTGAAGTTGTGGAAGGGGTTTATATGTACCAACAGGCCGCGCGTGAAATCGCGGATGCAGAGGGCTGGAGTGATGACAAATTAGACGCATTGCTAGAGCGGATGATTGCCGCCATTCGTGCAGGTGAACTGTTGACCCGCGACCGAAAAACAGGGTTGCGCTGCCCCGCATGTAAACCCGAGTTTCTATTCCTCGTGAGTGTTAGCGATATAAACGAATGGCTACACCGCGAGGGTGCCTTGTATAAATGGGAACCCGTAGCAAAGGCCACACAGCCAAAAGAGCCCGACGAAACTACGGTTGACTGGATGGAAGCAGCGCGGCAAAGAGCAATTGAGTACATCAAGGAAATGAAGGCCCGCGACCTGTACCCCAATCAAGAGGCCATTGCGGACAAGGTGGCGAGCGAGTTTAGGGCGTCTGGCAGAGTGGGTACGGATGGCAAGCCATTGTCTGGTGCCTACATCAAGCGCCACGCATTGAAGGGTATATCGAGCGCAATTGCAAAACAGCTATCCACGACAAAGCGACAGGGCAAATAGAGCAAAAAACTCAAGGGCAAGGCTTGCCCTGAAAAACCCAATATCCATGCGGGTTACAGCCTGATTTCATTCCTTCGAGGGCAATGCTTGCCCCGCAAAAAGTTACACCACTCCCCAGCCTGTGCCGTTGGGGTGAAAGTTGTAACGATGGCAATGCAAACCACGTTTCCCCCGCTGGAAACTGTAAACCGCCCCACAGTAGACACTGCCGCTGCAGCCTACTATCTAAATCGTAAACCGCAGACATTACGCTGCTGGGCCGCTTATCAAGATGGTGCGGTAAATCCCATTCGCATATCGGGCCGACTTGCCTGGAAGGTAGCCGACCTGCGCCGGGTATTGGGGGTTACAGCATGAAGGCCGCACTCTACCGCCTGGCGCTGGCTATCTGGTGCGCCACACCTTCCCATTGGCTTAAGCGTTGGAGGGCTACCGAATGAAAACGCCCCGCCCTGCAAAAGCAGAACAGAGCGCCCTAGACAGCGTTAAGTTTACCGTACCTGCCCATTTCACTGGCACAGACAACCCGCGCCACTTACGCACCATTCAAGCACTGATGACGCGCCCGATAACACGGGAACACCTTGACCAGATAGCGGGCTGCTCCAACGGCCCGGAATTAGTGGCAGAGCTGCGCCGCCGTGGGCTGAATGTGCCATGCACCCGCACCAAAAAGAAAGACCGCGATTTATTTGACTGCTGGCCTGGCGTTTATCACTTCACGCTAACCGACCGCCGCCGTGTGCTGGCGTGGCTGGCCAAGCGCAAGGCTTGACCCAATGTCAAACGGTCGTAACAAAAAGAGTAAGGGCGATACAGGCCGCGATGCAGGCGGCTTCGTAGCGCTGCCTTGGTCAGTGATGGATTGCGCGGCCTATGCCCGTTTAAGCCATCCAGCGAAGGCATTGCTATTTGAACTGGCCCGGCAGTTTGTACGCGACAACAATGGGCGCATGTTGCTATCTGGCGCATACCTTGCCAAACGCGGATGGAAAAGCGCAGACGTTATCACCCGTGCCAAACGCGAGCTGCTGGCTGCTGGGTTCATTTTCGAGACGGTCAAAGGCCATAGACCAAACCGAGCAAGCTGGTACGCCGTAACGTGGCGAACGCTCGACAAGCTGCCCGGTTACGACACGGGCGCGGCATTGACCTTTGAACGTGGCGCATACCAAAAATCTACACCATTGAAGAAAAGCCTTACGCCGCCTTACGGTGTAGAGAGCCCCACTACAGCACCGCCTCACGGTGTAGAGAGACAGCCTGCTACACCGTCTCACGGTGCTATCAAGGCCACTTTATGCCACTTCTCTACACCGTCTAACGGAAACCATCTAGAGATGCCATCTACTGCAAAACAAACCACACACTAAAAGCAAACCATGACCTTATTTACAAACCACCATTTGACCGCTGAACACGTCAACGACAAAAGCGGCCCAGCCGTGATGCTGACCCAGCAAGAAGGCATAGAAGATGCTGAAACCATCATCATTCACCCGTGGCAACTTGTCGCGGCCTGTCAACACCTCGGACTGACTGCAAGCGACCCCAAGGCTGCAAAAGAGATTGCCACATTGCAGCGCCGCATGTTGGCGCTGCGTGACCGCATCGACCATCTAGCCGAATACCTCGCGATGCATTCTGACAGCCGACATGCTGACCTGAGTTATGAACAGACGTATGCGACAGTCACCGCTGACATTGCAGAGGAATTTTGCGCAGAGCTAAATGACCCCGCCCCCATGATTGAATCTGATGCGGAGCTAAGGCAAACAGATTGCGGCCAACACGCTCACGAGAAGGCCAGCACCAACACCAACCCACGCCAGATGGCAATAGAGGCTTGACCATGAAAAAACCCACCAAAACAAAACCGCCCCAACAATCAACCGATACAGCGAAAAAGCCTAGGGATAAGTCATCCGTAATTATCCAGGCTAGTAGCGAAATTAGCGCTGACCTAGCGACAGCACGCACCCTTTCCCGTCCTGAAATTGGCGCAGCGGCCATTATGGAAAAGTGGCAACCCGATACATACGACGTGAACGTGTTGGCTGATGAGCTGGCCGTGCAAGTCAAGGCTGTAAATCAGGGAGACATGCAGCGCACAGAGGGCGTGTTGCTTTCACAGGCACACGCGCTCGATGCGATTTTTGTCAATCTGATGCGTAAGTCTGTTAATCAAACGAACGCGGCGCACTGGGAGATGTACATGCGCATGGGCATGAAGGCGCAAAGCCAATGCCGGGCCACCTTGCAGGTGTTGGCTGAAATCAAGAACCCGCGCCCAGTGGCATTTGTGAAGCAGGCCAACATCAACAACGGAGGCCACCAACAGGTTAACAACGGGTCAGATGTAATCGCGCTACCCGACCCCGCGCCCGCGAGAAAAAATGAAACTGAGCAAACCAAACTTTTAGATGGGGAAACCAATGGCGGCACGTACTTGGACACAAGAACAACGCAAGCAGCAGGCAGAGGCGATAAAGCGCTGGAGCCCGTGGAAGTCGTCAACCGGGCCAAAGAGCGAAAAGGGCAAGGCGCTAGTGGCGCGTAACGGCTGGAAGGGTGGAGAGTGGCGCAAACTGCGCGAATCATTCAAGGCGCTTAATAAAGCCATGCGCGAGCAACGTGAGATTGTCTCTTAGCGGGTGCTTGACGTTTCTGCAAGTAAAGACTACAAACTTGTTGTACGAAAGTATAGAAGGTTGCAACCGTCAATCCCGCACCCACGCGGCCCGTGGGAATTTGGAGGAAGCAAAAATGAAAACAATCATCGCTATCGCTCTGCTGCTAGCATCGAACTTTGTAATGGCGCATTCAGGCGGCACTGACCGGGACGGTCGCCACGTCAACCATAAAACAGGTGAAAGGCATTGCCATTAATATGAAAAATGCTATTATTTTTGTAGCTGCTTGCGCTCTTTCAATGGGCGTTATAGCTAAAGGTGGTTCTCATTCAGGTGGCGGAGGGTCGGGTGGAGGACACGTCAACTCAAGCAGCCATTCGGTAAGTGGGCACACTACCAAGAACGGCACTTATGTGGCACCCAGCCACGCCACCAATCCAAACGGCACGAAAACCGACAACTATTCCAACAAGGGCAATGTCAATCCTTACAATGGAAAATCCGGTGCAAAGGAGTAACTACTACTTCTCGCGCATGTAGTATGCGGAGTGAACTGCCCAAGCTATAAAAAAAGCCCCTAATTGGCCCAAGGAAGGCGGGAAAAAGATGAACATGCGTCTTGGTTTGACCAGGATTAGTGCAGTTTTTTGGGGTGGCGTCGCTGCATTGTGTGCGCTTTGGGGAGTTGTTTTGATTTTCACAAATAACTCTTCTGACTGGCAAACTGGAGTAGGAGCGCTCTTGGCGCTTATTCCCGTGTACTTCGGCCATCGAATTACATGCTGGGTTGTTGCCGGGTTTTTTGAGGCAAAAAACCCTTGAATAAATCGCAGGATGTTGTATTAGGTATTGCTGGACTGTGTGTTTTTTCAGGTCTGAGCATTGCACTAGGCACTTGGGGCTATCAACTATACGTACTAGCCAGAACTGGTGAAATGCCGACTGTTAGTTTTGTAGACCTGCTTTACTGGTTTCATCAATCTGAATGGCTTTACTACCCTACTGATTGGCTGGGAGTTCACAAAGCCATGACTTGGTTGAATGGTGGTTTTGCGGCTTTTATCTTGTCTTGTGGAGTTGCTTGGACGCTAGTAGTGGCACTAGATTCTTGATTTCTAGAGTCATTTTTGATTGCCGCGTAATCTGTCTGCAAAGGCAAACGTCCTGCCTCCCCGCTTCGCGGCCTAGTCGCATCGTAGTAAGCCAAGTCAGTGTTTTCAATTGGATTCGGACGCGCCTCGAAAGGTACAAAAAGCTGTACCGCAGTCTGTAAACAGTCTGTACGCACCACAAATGAAAAAAGCTTGCTACTAAGTTAATAGCAGCAAACCCTTTCCTTTATTGGTGCCGGAGAGATGAATCGAACACCCGACCTTCTCATTACGAATGAGCTGCTCTACCGACTGAGCTACACCGGCTTGTGTATTTTCTGCGTATGAACCGCAACCCTAAATTATAGCCCGGCTGTACTCTTGGGTTCGGACTTGTGATGGTATGCCGTGACCCGCTCAACTTCATTCTTCGACCCCAGCACCACACTCACACGCTCATGCAGTTTGGTCGGCTGCAGGTCCATGATGCGTTGCTTGCCGTTGGTCGATGCACCGCCAGCTTGTTCGATCAGCCAGCTCATTGGGTTGGCTTCGTACATCAGGCGTAGCTTGCCGGCTTTTTCGGGTTCGCGTTTGTCCCAGGGGTACATGAAGATGCCGCCGCGCGTCAAAATACGGTGTACGTCGGCGACCATGGAGGCTATCCAGCGCATGTTGAAGTTTTTGCCGCGGGGGCCGTCTTTGCCTAGCAGGGCTTCGTCGATGTAGCGTTTGACGGGTTCGTCCCAGTGGCGCATGTTGCTCATGTTGATGGCGAACTCTTGCGTGTCTTCGGGGATCTGCACGTTCTCGTCAGTCAACACAAATGAGCCTTGCTCGCGGTCTAGCGTGAACATGGCTACGCCGTCGCCAACCGTCAGAACCAACGTGGTTTGTGGGCCGTAGACGCAGTAGCCAGCCGCTACCTGTTTGTTGCCCGCCTGCAAAAAGTCTTTTTCTTCAACCTCCGAACGCACACCATCGCTGCCCTCGGGCTTTTTCAGCACGCTAAAAATAGTCCCAATGCTGACGTTGACATCAATGTTGCTGCTGCCGTCCAGTGGGTCGAATAGAAGCAGGTATTCACCTTGCGGGTAGCGGTTGGGCACCACATGAATGCTGTCCATCTCTTCACTGGCCATCGCGGCCAGATGCCCGCCCCATTCGTTGGCTTCAATCAGCACCTCGTTAGCGATGATGTCGAGCTTTTTTTGCACCTCGCCCTGTACGTTTTCACTGCCCGCTGTGCCTAGTATGCTGGCTTCGCCGCCGATGGCGCCTTTGTTGACTGCCTGGCTGATGCTTTTGCAGGCACGGGCCACTACTTCAAGCAGCAGGCGCAGCTCGGGTGGGATGTGACCGTCCTGGCGCTGCTGTTCAACCAGGTAGCGGGTGAGGGAAATATTTTTGGACATGATGGATTCCGTTGATTAATCTCAGCCGGCCAAAGCCCGCGTGACCACTTCAAGCGTGTCTTTGCTCAAATCATTTCTTGCAGCCACCCGTGCAATCGCTTCGCGGGCGGCGCTGCGGTAGGGTTCTGCCAGTTTGCTCCAGCGGTCGAGGGCTCGGGCGAGGCGGGCGGCAACTTGCGGGTTCATGGCGTCTAGTTCAATCACGCGCTCGCTCCAAAATACATAGCCTGCGGCATCAGCTCGGTGAAAGGCTGCCGGGTTGCCGCAGTAGGTGCTGATGACGCTGCGCGCGCGGTTCGGGTTCTTCAGGCTAAAGTCGCTGTGCTTCATAAGCTGCTTGACCGCTGGCAGGATGTTGCCGCCGCGGTCGGGGCTGGCTGCTTGCAGGCTGAACCATTTGTCAATCACCAGTGCTTCGTCTTTAAACATGGTGTGGAACTGCGCCAACGCTTGCGCCGCCAACCCGTGGCCGCTGCTGACCAACGCGGCAAGGGCATTGAAGCGGTCGGTCATGTTGCCAGCGTCTCTAAAACGCCGCAAGGTTCTAGCGGGCCATTCGCCTTGGTTGGAGGCAACAGCGGCAATGCAGAGGTAAGTCAAAGCCATACCGACCAGCGCACGGCGGCCTGACGATGCGGCATCGGGCGTGTAGTTGCCGGTATCCTGATTGGCCTCGTACACCGCGGCCCACTCAGCTTGCAAGCTAGTGGCGAGTTGCAGACGCATGGCTTCACGCACGGCGTGAATCTGCTGCGGGTCTACCACGTCCAATTGCTCAGCCAAGTAAGTTTCAGATGGCAGTGTTAGCACCAGCTCCTTGAAGGCTGCATCTAGCGTGGGGTGATGCAAAACTTGCCTCATAGCAGCCAAATAGGCGTCATTTAGGGCTGCAGCCTTTACATAATGTACGCTAGCAGCTTCTAAATTAGTAGCAAAAAGAGCTGACCTGACGGCGAGACGCTGGCCCGCTTCCCATCGGTTGAACGGGTCAGAGTCGTGCTCTAGCAGGTGCAGCAGTTGCGTATCCGTGTAGTCAAAGTCCAGTACCACTGGCGCAGTAAAGCCGCGCAGCATAGACGGCACTGGCTCTTCGGTGATGCCTGTGAAGGTAAAGGTCTCAGTCGTTTGCGTCAGCACCAGCGTGCGGCACGTAGCGGCCGCGGTGCTGTCGCCAGCCAGTTGCAATGCCAAGTCCTGACCATCAGCACCCAGCAAGCCCAGCGCTACCGGGATGACGAATGGCTCTTTGCTTGGCTGCCCAGTGGTTGGGGCGCAGCTTTGGCTCAACGTCAGCGTGTAGGTACTGGCAGTTGCGTCGTACACGCCTTGGGCCGCCACGCGCGGCGTGCCCGCCTGGCTGTACCAGCGCTTGAACTGTGGCAGCAAGCGCGCTAGGTCAGATGCCGGGTTGGCATCGGCAATCGCTTGCGCAAAGTCGTCGCAGGTCACCGCCTTGCCGTCGTGCCGCTCAAAGTACAACGTCATGCCTTTGGCAAAACCGGCCCGACCCGCGGGGTCGTTCACATCTGCGACCAGCGTCTGCATCATGCGAACGACTTCAGCGCCTTTTTCGTAAATCGTTACGGTGTAGAAGTTGCTGATCTCGACATAGCTGTCCGGACGCACCGGGTGCGACATCGGGCCTGCGTCTTCGGGGAACTGGGCGGTGCGCAGCACGCGCACGTCTTCAATGCGCTTGACGGCTCTAGCTGATGCTTCACCGCACAGGTCCTGGCTAAATTCCTGGTCGCGGAAAACGGTCAGGCCTTCTTTGAGCGACAACTGAAACCAGTCGCGGCAGGTGACGCGGTTGCCCGTCCAGTTGTGAAAATACTCGTGGCCGACCACGCTTTCGATGTTGCCAAAATCAACGTCAGTGGCAGTAGCCTGGTTGGCCAGCACGTACTTGGTGTTGAAGATGTTCAGACCCTTGTTTTCCATCGCGCCCATGTTGAAGTCGCTGGTTGCCACAATCATGAAGCGGTCCAAATCGAGTGGCAGGCCAAAGCGGGCCTCGTCCCAAGCCACCGAATGCATGAGAGAGGTCATCGCGTGCTCGGTTTTGTCCAAGTCACCGGGCCGTACATAGACTTGCAGCGTGTGGTCTTTGCCGGCGCGCGAAGTAATGCGCTGCTCCCGGCACACCAGTTGGCCAGCGACTAGTGCAAACAAATACGCCGGTTTTTTATGCGGGTCAACCCATTTGGCAAAGTGACGACCGTCGTCTAGGCTGCCTTGCTCGACCAGATTGCCGTTCGACAGCAGCACCGGGAACTTGACTCTGTCAGCCCGCAGCGTGACGGTGTACATCGCCATCACATCGGGGCGGTCTAAAAAGTAAGTGATGCGCCTGAAGCCCTCGGCCTCACACTGGGTAAAAAACGAATCTTGGCTGGCGTACAACCCCATCAGTTTTGTATTTTTTGACGGGTTAGTGGTGGTGAAAATTTCCAGCTCAAAAGACTCAAAACCATCAGGCAGGTTTTCCAGCACCAACTGGTTGCCGTCCATCTTGAAAGACGTGCCTTGGCCATTGACCAGCACGCGTGACAAGTTGAGCTCTTCACCATCCAGCCGCAGCGGCTGTGCTGGCACGTCGGCATTGCGGCGCAGCGTCATTTTGTTCAGCACGCGGGTCTTGACCAGATCGAGGTCAAAGCAGATGTCGACTGTGTCTATCCAGTAGGCGGGAGGGGCGTAGTCGGCGCGGTTGATGGTTATAGCCGGGGCTTGGCCTTCACGGATCATCATGGGTGGTGCGCTTTCATAGAGCTTTCGCAGGTTTGATCAAAAAATAAAATGCAGTTTTAGCTGAAGTCGATGATCTGCATGTCCGCTTCGAAGGCAGCCCGCAACAACTGTTTGTCTGAAGAAATCACTACATCGGCACCTGTTGCTTTGGCGCAGGCCAGGTGAAGCGCATCCAGCGTGCCTAGCGGTGACACCAGTTTGTCGATCAATTCGCCCGCCAAGTTAAAAATTGCTGCATCTATTGCATGAAACCGCAATGCGCCACTGGCAATTTCTTCAAGCAGTTGGCTAATCGCCTTATTTGCGAATGCTGAGTTGATCGTGTTGTCACGCAGTCTGCGCTTGAGCACTGAACGAAACTCCGTAATAGTCAAGGAAGAGATAGCGGGGCGGTACGTTTCAGACTGCAACAACGCGTCGACTGCGTCAGAATGCGCCTCGGTTATAAAACGTTTCATGAACGCACTGGTATCGATGTACGCAATCACCCGTCATGTTCCCCGGCGGTCACGCTCAGCACGTATGTCAGCTGTTGAATCAGGCTGAACACCCCCCACTTGATCACGCAGCCATTTCAGTGACTGAAGCCGCCTGGGCTGTTCAGCGGGGTAGATTCGCGCAACAGTTTCACCGCGAGATACCAGTACCAACTCGTGCTCACGAGCCAGAGTTTCCTTCAGATGCGGTATGGTGTTTCGAAATTCGCGGACGTTCATTGTTTGCATGATGTGTCACCGATTTTAAAAGTGTGTCACGATTATAAGCTTGTACCTTGAAATCTGCATGAAGTGATCAAACACCCTGCTTCAAACTGGCCTCAATGAACTGATCCAAGTCCCCGTCCAGCACCTTTTGCGTGGCAGAGGTTTCGTAGTTGGTACGCAGGTCTTTGATGCGGCTGTTGTCGAGCACGTAACTGCGGATCTGGTGGCCCCAACCCACGTCGGTTTTCGTGTCTTCCAGCTTTTGCTGCGCTTCTTGTTGCTTGCGCAGTTCAAAGTCGTACAGGCGTGACCGCAGCCGCTTCCAAGCCACATCACGGTTGCCGTGCTGGCTGCGGCCGTCCTGGCACTGCACCACGATGCCGGTGGGCAGGTGCGTCAGGCGCACGGCTGAGTCAGTCTTGTTGATGTGCTGGCCGCCCGCGCCGCTGGCGCGAAAGGTGTCTACCCGCACGTCAGACGGGTTGATGTCAATCTCAATCGAATCGTCAATCTCGGGGTAAACAAAAATCGACGCAAACGAGGTGTGCCTGCCGCCCGACGAGTCAAACGGAGATTTCCTCACCAGGCGGTGTACGCCGGTCTCAGTCCGCAGCAAGCCGAATGCGTATTCGCCTTCAATCTTGATGGTTGCACCTTTGATGCCTGCCGTATCGCCTGCGGTTTCGTCTTCAATCGTGGTTTTGAAACCCTTGCGCTCGGCGTATTTAAGGTACTGGCGCAGCAGCATGCTGGCCCAGTCGCAGGCTTCAGTTCCGCCGGCGCCTGATTGCACATCCAAAAAGCAATTGAGCGGGTCGGCCGGGTTGTTGAACATCCGGCGGAATTCCATCTTTTCGACTTCAACCGATACTTTGGCGGCTTCGCCTTCAATCGACTGCATGCCGGAGAAGTCGCCCTCGTCCTTGGCCATGCCAAACAGCTCGGTGTTGTCGGCCAGCTCAGACGTCAAGCGTTCAATCACTTGCACCACGTCCTCAAGCGATTTTTTCTCTTTGCCAAGTTCTTGCGCGCGCTTGGGGTTGTCCCAGACTTTCGGATCTTCCAGCGCGGCGTTGACTTCGTTTAACTTGCGTTCTTTGGCAGGGTAGTCAAAGATACCCCCTGAGCTCGTTCACACGCGTGCTCAGGTCTGCCAGCTGGTTGCCAATGGCGTTGATGTTTTCTGCTTCCATGAGATAAATCCTGCAATAGGTTGACCAATTTGGTGAACTCTGGATTTTCTCATGGACTGCATCACAAGTTTTATCGCTTACTTTTTAGCTTGTGGGTAGTCAGACACGACTTTCCACTTGCCATCGGTGATTTGCGACATCCGCGAAATGTCACTTCCCAGCCGTTTGGTGGCGGTGAATGTCATCGTAGGGCTGCCAAAAATATCGGGCGGCATGGTGGTGGAGTCCATCGCCTTGATAAACGTTTCTGTCGTTAAATTCGGGCCGGCTTTTTGCGCCGCTTTGATGAACGCATCAATGATGACGTAGCCATAAACCGAAAACACGGTCGGGTCGTCGGTAAATCTGGTCTTGTATTTGTTGGCCCAAAAGCGCATGGGTTGTGACACTTCGTCCAAGTACGGGTGTTGCACGGTGTGTGTGGAGTACAAGCCATTCATGGCGGCACCACCCAATTTATGAATCAAATCCGTGTAGGAGGCGCTTGAACCCAGAAACACCGGGTTAAAACCCGTCTTGCGGCTTTCGCCTATGGTGCCAATCGTTTCGCGAATGATGGTGCCGAGCACCACCAAGTCGCAACCAGACGCTTTCATTTTGGCAACCTGGCTTGAAAAATCAGTTGCCCCGCGTTTAAAACTGGTTTTTTCAACCAGGGCCATGTTCGCAACCTTCAACCCTGCCTCTGCGCCGCGAAGCACCTCCAGCCCAAAGTCATCGTCTTGATAAATTGCGCAAACTTTTTTTGCATTCTTTTCGTTGATTAAATTAGGCAACGCTGCGCGAATTTGATCGTAATAAGTTGCAACGAACGAATATTTAAGTCGATCAAACGGGTCGTACATTTCCCGTGCACCAGTGATAGGAAAGAAGTTAATCACATTTTTTTCAGACTGCACGGGCATAGCGGCCAAATTTTGCGCCGTACCCAAATGGCCCGCCATGATAAAAATTTTGTCTTGATTCACCAGTTTTTGCGCAGCCAAAACAGCTTTTTTCGGGTCATAGCCATCGTCTTCAACGATCAGCTTTAACTTGCGGCCATTGATCCCGCCTTGCTCGTTGACTTCATCCACCCGCAGTTGCATGCCCAAACGCGATTGCTTGCCAAAGCCTGCCAACGGGCCAGACTGGTCAAGAATGGTGCCGATCAAAATCTCGGACTTGCTCACGCCTTGGCTTTGCGCGATGGCCTGCGTAACGCCTAGCGCTATCACGCTTGAAAGTAGCGCTTGGCTGAGCGCTCGGGTAACTTTGGATAACTTCATGACTTGTCTCCTTAAAAAAACACAAAAAAACTAGCGGTACATGGTGTCAATTTGCGCAGCGTACTTGGTTTGTACCAACTTGCGTTTGAGTTTCATGGTGGGGGTAAGTTCATCGTCCTCAGCAGACAGTTGCACGTCCAGCAGCCAAAACTTTTTGATCTGCTCCACCCGGGCGAACTTTTTATTCACGCGGTTCACGTCATCTTGAATCAAAGTTTGTACCTCCTCACTGCGGGTCAGGCTGGTGTAGTTGCTAAACGGTACGTCGTTGTCCTGGGCAAACTTTTCAATGTTTTCCTGATCAATCATGATGATGCAGGTCAGGTAAGGTTTCTTGTCGCCAATCACCACTGCATCGGTGATGTAGGGTGAAAATTTGAGTTCGTTCTCCAGCTCGCTGGGTGTGATGTTTTTGCCACCTGCCGTGATGATGATGTCCTTCATGCGGTCGGTGATTTTCAAGTAGCCGTCTTTATCTTGCGTGCCTACATCTCCCGTGTGCAGCCAGCCATCAGCGTCAATCGCTTCAAGCGTTTTTTCGGGCAAATTCAGGTAACCCATAAACACATTGCTGCCGCGCACCAAAATCTCGCCGTTTTCAGGGTCAATCCGCATCTCGCAGCCGTAGGACGGCTTACCGATGGTGCCGGGCTTCATGCGGTCAATCGGTTGAGCCGAACCCATGGCCGTCGTCTCGGTCATGCCAAAGCCTTCCAGCATCGGCAGGCCTAGCGACAAATACCAGCGTATCAAGTCTGGTGCAATCGGCGCTGCGCCTGTCAGCAAGTAACGCGCCTTATGGATGCCGATCATTTTGCGCACGTTGTTAAGCGCCAAGAGCCGTGCTAACGCGAACTTGACTTTGAGCCCCAGCGTTTCCGGTTGCTGCGCCAGTACCCGCTCGGCAATTTCTTGGCCAACACCGATGCTCCAGGCGTAGGCCAATTGCTGAAGCTTGCCCGAGTCTTTCAGCGTGATGACCACACCTGAATAGAATTTCTCCCACACCCGGGGCACGGCAAAAAAGACGGTGGGTTGAATCTCCCGAACATTTTCGGGAATGGTGTCGGGGTTCTCAACAAAATTTAAAACCGCGCCGTCATAGATTGATGAGTACGCACCCAACATGCGCTCAGCAATATGGCACAGCGGCAAAAAGCACATGCGCTGATCGTGCTTGGTCAGCGGGTACACCACTGACAGGTTGCGCAGCGAGGTGATTAACCCATGGTGGCTGTGCATCGCGCCTTTGGGTTTGCCGGTGGTGCCTGATGTGTAGACTAAAATCGCTAGATCATTTCCACCCCGGCTGTCAATGCGCTGCTCCAACAGCTGGGGTGCAAAGTTTGCAGGCACGCTGCCAAGTTTGCGCAGCGCGTCAAAGCTCATCACCATCGGGTCGGCAAACTGCTGCAAGCCCGTCATGTCCATCACGATGATTTGGCGCAACTTAGGTAAGTCGGCTCTTACTTCGAGTGCTTTGTCCAGTTGCTCTTCGTCTTCAACAAATAAAATCGACGAGCTGGAGTCTTCGCACAGGTAAGCCAATTGCGACGCTGCATCGGTGGGGTACACGCCGTTTGCAACGCCCCCCGCCGACA
>JAYWFR010000269.1:0-18110 GCA_043778695.1 Polaromonas sp.
ATTGATAGCAGCCTCACCTTCTGGCTCGAAGTTGCTAAACAGCTGCGCATGGCCCAGCTCATGAAATTCTGAACTACCAAACTTAAAGGATGACCTGCCAGGAATGAGCAACCAACTGTTTGCGGGGTTGTTGCCGTTGGTTGCTCTTCCCGGTTTGTAGTCGTTGTTACCGGTAGGGTAGCCAATACCAAAGCCGTCACCGTACAAACTGGTATCAGTGATGGCGTACAAAATCTGGTTGTTTCTGAGTGTTTGCTTGCCTGTCAATTTTGAAATAACGTCCATGCGGTTGTCCCAGTCGGTCATCAACGTCACAGGGTCTTTGTAAGCGTAAATCCAGCTGGTGGGCAGCGTCAACATGACTTTGTCGGTCATGAAATCTGCCCAAGGCGCGGGGTTTTTGCTTTGAATGTCTTGCCACTGCTGCAGCGTGGTGGTGTTAAGTGCAGTGCTCTGAAAAAAGGGCGCTGCCACGACGTTTTGAATTTTGATGTCGACGCTTGTGCCGAAATTGGCTTTATACGGCACATCAATGTAAATACCGCCGCCGTACGGATTGGCAATCTCAGTGACTTTGCTCACGATGGGGAATTGGTTGCTGACGCGAAACGGCCGTTCGATGGTGCTTTTAATGTATTTATCGTGCACATTGGCACCCACCCGAATCTTAAAAGTTCCGTCCGTGGGGATGGAATCAGGCACGGTGATTTTCGCGATGTCGCCAGCGGCGAGGTAGTAGCCGGTGGGTCTGCGAGCAAAGGACTGAGAAAACGCGGTGCGCAGGCCCACGTCCGGCGCCATCGTGGCATTAATTTTGGCGATGTAGACGGCACCAGGAACCGCTGGGGCTTTAACCGCGCCTGGAAACCAGTCAGAGCTGCTGAATTTTTGGCCCACCAGCGTGTCGCGAAATGTAGCCAATGACGCAGGCGTGTACGCAAAGTCAAAAATACTTTGCTGAAGAGCTAAAACGGCGCGATCAATTTCAAAACCGTCTGCCTTGCCCGAAAAGTTGGGAAAGCCGCCTTTGGTCTTTGTGTTGAGGAAAAACGCGCCCTTTTCCTTGGTGTCGTATACATTCAGCACCGAAAACGCCTGCGCGACGTTCGCACTGCTATCAGCCAGCGTGTAGGTGGTCTGGGTGATACGGTCGCTTTGGTCCTGCAGTTCCTCAGCAGTCAATACCGCTGAGCCGTCGAGGTGGGCTTTGATTTTAGCCATCGCGGCAGCAAACACCGCACCGTCGTTGTTGTCTGCGGTGACCACTTTGCAGTAGCCCTTTTTGTACAACGAAGGAATCGGATCATTGCCAAATGCCTCGGCTGTAAGCATCAATTTGCCTTTTTGGGCATACAAGTAGACAAACCTGCTTTCAAGCTTATCAGCCCTATCCGCCTTATCAAGACCAAAAGCAACGTGGGTTTTGACTACTAAATTCAGCTCCTTACCTTGCTCACCACAATACTTAAAGCCCTTTAAATCAAACACTGGAGATGATGCGTCTACCTGGCCAGACTCGCTGGCTCCAGCGCTGACTCCAGCGCTCGCTGCCGTCGATCCGCCACCCCCTCCGCATGAGGCCAAATAAACAGTAGCAAGCAGCACAGCCACAATCGATGCTGATAGCGAAGTATTGCGAGTTGGATTGAAGAAGTTCATATATTTTTTAGTGATTAAAGTGGGCATTTCGACTAAGGTTTGATCAGCTTCAACATGGCGTTACCCATGCTTTCACCGATCTGAAAGTAGCTCTGGCCGTTATAGTTCCAGTGGTAAATAAATCCGACCTCGGGCGAAGTCAGCGGATAGTAAAAGGGGCGCGTGTCCACCACGGTGACAGTGCCAGCAAATTCAGGGTGTTTTTTAGGGTCGGCAACGTTGCCTTGCGCTGTGACCAGTTTGGCAGCAACGGGGTCTTTATCGGCATCGGCCATGCCCGTGTTGGCGATAACCACCGGCAAAGCTGGCAGGTTGAGATCTTTGCGCAAGTCCCTGATCAAGTTGGCCAGGTTGACTTCATATTCGTCGACGAATTTTGGGTTGATGCGGTCGTTCCAGCCCTGGTGCCAGCCCAGGCCAGCGATTTCAAAACCTTTGCCGTCGTAAGCAGGGTAGAACTTTTTCACATCGGCAAGCACAAGACGCACCTTGGCCAGCATTTCGTTGTAGTACGGTCCTGTAGTGCCGCCAGAGCTGGGGGGCCTGAAGTCAACCGCAAGAGATTTGCCGCCCCAGGCGGTTTTAACCAACAGCACTTTATCGACAAGCCCGTTACCCACCATGTGGCCAAAACCGAACTCGGGCCCGATGTAGCCTGCAGGCAAGACGTTTTCATCGCCAAAACCGACGCTCAGCGCGCCTTTACGTCGTTCAATAATGGCACCAATGGCGCCTTCGTCCCAGCTCGACACCCACACGTCGTCTCGTGTGACCCAGCTTGAATACGTTTTGGTGTCACCGGCAACCGTGTACGTGACAGTCTTGCTGGGGTTGACCAAATAACTGTAGGCGGCCGGATTGTTGTTGACCATGGCCCGCAGGCTGCCTGCACCGCCAAGAATGTGTGGCGTTCGGGTGGCTTTGGTCAAATCAGCACCTAGGTCAACCTTGCCGTAACCCACCATGTTTGACTGGCCCGCCAAAATAAATATTTTTAGTTTGCCGTTGCCGTCTGCCGCCAGCGGGACTGTGGGTGTGACGGTGACTGCGCCCGCGTTGAGGTCGGTGATTTTTGTTTCAGAGCTTGAAGATCCGCCGCATGAAGTGAGAAGTCCAGCAACTATGAATGAACTCAGGAGCCGAAAAATGAACAATAGTTGGCGTGGCCGGTTTGGTAGGTGCACTGGAATTTTGTGTAATTGTTTAATGGGAGGAGTTGAACATTGGCACCTATGCCGAAGATGACAACTTTGACATAAACACGGTCGTCCTAACCAATTTAAACAATTTAATACGAGCTGAAATCGTTTGCAGGCAACGTCAACTAAAAGCCCCCAACTTCTCAAATTTGCCGTTGATTTTATGCAGCAACGCGTTGGTTTATACCCTCAGCTGCGGTCGTATTTTTGAAATGGATTGCCATCGACAATTTTTTTTCGAGCCGACGATTGGCGAGTGAAAGTAACAAACCAAATGTAGCTAACGCATATGTGCTGCCCCTTGAACAGTTGCAACCCATGCGTTGCGTTTGCAGGGCCTGCAGCAGCCTAGACTTTAGCCAGCGCCTGATCCAAATCAGCCATCAGATCATCAATGTGCTCAATGCCGATTGATAGGCGAACCATATCTGGCTTGACGCCAGCTTTGGCTAGCTCGTCTGGGTTCAACTGTCTGTGCGTGGTGCTGGCGGGGTGACAGGCGAGTGATTTCGCATCGCCAATATTCACCAGCCGGGTGAACAAGTTCAAAGCATCTTGAAACTTAGCGCCTGCAGCCATGCTGTCAGCAGCATTCAAGCCAAAGCTCACCAAGCCAGATGCACGCCCGCCCATTTGCCGCTTGACCAGTGCGTGGTCGGGGTGGTCTGGCAAGCCGGCATAGTTCAGCCAGCTGACTTTTGGATGCGACTTTAGGTGCTTGGCAATTGCCAGGGTGTTGTCACAAATGCGGTCCATCCGCAAGGCGAGTGTTTCAATCCCTTGCAAAATTTGAAACGCGTTCATGGGGCTGAGGGCTGCGCCCAAGTTGCGCAGCGGCACCACGCGCGCCCGACCAATATAGGCCGCAGCACCCAGCGCCTCGGTGTAGACGACGCCGTGGTAGCTGATGTCGGGCTCGTTTAATCGCTTGAAGCGCTCTTTATGCTCCGCCCAGGGAAACTTGCCTGAATCAACAATCGCGCCGCCAATGCTGGTGCCGTGCCCACCCAAGTATTTGGTCAGCGAGTGCACGATGATGTCGGCTCCATGCTCAAACGGGCGGCACAGGTACGGGCTGGGAACGGTGTTGTCCACAATCAGCGGCAGGCCGTGGGCGTGCGCCACTTTGCTAAGTGCAGCAATATCAGTCACGTTGCCAAGCGGGTTACCCACTGATTCGCAATAAATGGCTTTGGTGCGCGCATCAATGTGTTGCGCAAATGATTCCGGCTTGCTCGCATCCGCAAAGCGCACTGTAAGCCCCATTTGTGGAAAAGTATGTGCAAACAGGTTGTACGTGCCGCCATACAGCTGCGATGCTGAGACGATGTTGTCACCCGCTTCCGCTATGGTTTGAATAGCGTAGGCAATAGCTGACATGCCCGATGCAACCGCCAGTGCACCAATTCCGCCCTCCAGCGCAGCCACGCGGCCTTCAAGAACTGCGTTAGTTGGGTTCATGATGCGGCTGTAAATATTGCCCGCTACTTTCAGGTCAAACAGGTCGGCACCGTGCTGTGTGTTGTCAAACGCAAAGGCCACCGTTTGGTAAATCGGCACAGCCACTGCTTTGGTGGTCGGATCAGGGCTGTAGCCGCCGTGAACGGCAATGGTTTCGATTTTCATAAAAGCTCTCCGTTTGAGAAAAAGTTATTTGACCTTGCTTTTGACCAGTGCATAGACAAACAGCAAAACAACAGCGCCCAGCACTGACGCAATAAAGCCGGCGACCTGACCAGTTTGATAGAACCCAAGCGCTTTGCCCGCATAGCCAGCTAAAAATGAACCTGCAACACCCAAAATAGCCGTCATGATCCAGCCGAGTTTGTCGTCGCCGGGTTTGATAGCTCGGGCAATAAAGCCAACGATCAGGCCGATAAACAGGGTTCCTAAGATTGCCATCATGATGTTGTTCCTAATGTTTGTGGTGAAAATTTAATGTAACCGACCGCAGCTTTGCCTAAGCAAAGCCAACAAAGCCAACAAAGCGCAAAAAATGAAAAAAGTGAAAAAGCGCAATGGTTAGACTTGGCCAATGACGTTGAACCCTTCCCGCTGGCAGATTTCCCGCAAACACGGCTTTATCTTTTTTATCTGCGCAGTGGGGCTGCTGGCGGTGATGTTTTGGCAGTTAGCGCGCTCGCTAAGCCCAGCCCCGCCGCGCCAGATAGACATGACGACCGGCACTGTGGACGGTGCGTCGCACCAGTTTGCATTGAAGTACCAGGCACTGCTAAAAGGCAACGGCGTTACTCTGCGGCTATTGCCATCAAGCGGCTCGGTGCAAAACCTGGAGCGCCTGCGGGCTGGAACGCCAGTGGGTTTTGTTCAGGGCGGGCTCAACACTCTGCCGTTGGACGAGGCTGACAACGATGACGCTCTGCGCAGCCTGGGTGTGGTGGGCTATGAGCCGGTCTGGATTTTTACCAACGCACCAACCCTGGCCACCACGCTTGGCAAAGGCTTGGGCGGCCTGTCGGGCAAAAAGGTGGCGATTGGTGCGGCGGGCAGTGGCACGCGCAAGGTGGCGCTTGAGCTGCTGGCGACCTACGGCGTCACGCCAGTCAATGCCACGCTTGAAACTGCGAACGGTTTGACCGCAGCGAATGCGCTGCTGGCCCGGCAACTTGATGCAGTCATCATGATCAGCGCGCCTTCAGCGCCAGCGGTACAACTTCTGCTCAAACGCGCCGACGTGCAGCTGGTGTCGATGGTGCACGCCGAAGGCCTGAGTCGCGCCCTGACATACCTGTCTGTCATCAAGCTGCCTGCGGGCGCTGTAGACGCCGCTCAAAACCTGCCACCACAAGATGTAGCGCTACTAACGACCACCGCAAACCTCGTGGTGCGTGAAGACCTGCACCCAGCCCTTAGCTACCTGCTGCTAGAGGCGGCACGCGAGGTGCACGCGGGCGCGACACTGCTTAGCAGGGCGGGCCAGTTTCCTAGCCTGGACGGGGCAGATTTCATGCTGTCTGAGGACGCGAGGCGCTACCATAAAGACGGTCGACCGTTCTTGCAGCGCTATTTGCCGTATTGGGTAGCCAACGCCTTGCAGCGACTGCTGCTGGTACTGATTCCGCTGCTGGCGGTAGCCATACCGCTGTTTAAATACATTCCGCAGTTAATTGAGTTCAAACAAAAATCGCGCTTGAACCGCTGCTATGGCCTGCTGCTAGACATGGAGCTTCAACTTCGGTCGCAGCGCCTTAGTCCCGTCGAACTTGCCCAGGCAACCGGGCAGTTAGACCAGATTGAGCGCGACATCAGCGGCATGAAGTTTCCGCTCGACTTTATAGATCGGGTGTACACCCTGCGCCAGCACGTGGACTACGTGCGCAGTCAATTGCTTTTGGGCAGTAAAGCTGTGTAAAGCTGCCAACCAGGTGCATTGCTGCGCCGTTAGTCATAGGCAAAATACGAAGCAATCGGAGACGTTCATGCCGCCACGCCCTGCCCCAACCAAGCCCGTTACGCTGGCGCGAGCGTCGGGTGTTGCGTTTTGTCTGTCAACCGCCATGCTGACAAGCTGGCCCGCAGCAGCCCAAGCGCCAGCAAGCATCGACACCAACACGTCGGCTGTATGGCGAGCAACGTCACGCTTGGGCTACGGCCCCACCATCGATACCGCACGAGCCGCGCAGCCAAACCCCAAGGCTTGGGCCGCCAGCCAGGTTGAGGCAGCTTACGTCGCCAGCCAACGGCTGCCAGCTATACCTACAGATATGGTGCAGTTCAACCAACCCATCGGCAAACTGGCCAGCGACTTTGCATCCGAGCGCGAAGCACGCCGAAATATCAAAGCACCTGCTGTCGGCGCGATGGCGATGGCGATGGCGACTGATACCCAAGGTGCTTTAGGCTTTAGCCGCGACATGACGCAAAGCACAAACGCCTGGCGCTTGATGTCGTGCAGTGACCCGACGCAAGAGAGCCCGCTGCTCGCCCGCATGACAGAGTTCTGGTTCAACCACCTGAATGTTTTTGCTGGCAAAGGTGCCGTGCGCCCATTCGTAGGTCACTATGTTGTCAACGTGGTTCGTGCCAACGCGCTAGGCAAGTTTGAAGACCTGTTGCTGGCCAGCGCCCGCCACCCAGCAATGCTGTTTTATTTAGACCAGGCGCAGAGCAACGCGCGCGGCCTGAACGAAAACTATGCACGCGAACTGATGGAGTTACACACGCTGGGCGTTGATGCCGGCTACAACCAAAATGATGTGCGCGAACTGGCCCGTATTTTGACCGGCTGGACTGCAGGTTTGCAGCAGGGCGTAGGCTTTAGATTTGCCGAGCGACTGCATGACAAGGGCATTAAAACCCTGCTGGGGCGCACCTACAGTGAAGGCGGCGGCGTCAGTGAGGGCGAAGACGCCATCCGCATGCTGGCCCGCCACCCCGCCACTGCCAGGCGCATCGCCAAGCGCCTGGCCACCACCTTTGTGTCAGATACGCTGCCGCAGGCGCTGGTTGACCTGCTCGCGGCTACCTTTACCCGCACTCAGGGCGACATTCGCGCAGTGCTGCACACATTGGTTGAATCCCCGGAGTTTTGGCAGTCAGACAACACACTGTTTAAAACCCCGCTGGACTTTGCCTGCTCAGCCTTAGCCGCTGGCGGCGGCGCTAAAGACCGGCGCGAGATTCAGTTGACACTCGGCTTTTTAGCCCAAGCGGGGCAACCCCTGCACGGCTGGCAAACCCCTGACGGCTACAAGACCGACGCCGCCACATGGTTGGCCCCCGAAGCGCTGACGCGCCGTGCCGACTATGCCATGACACTTGGCGGCCGTATCAATGAGCCGATTTACCTGCAGCCGTTTTTCAGCGCCGCTAGCCTTGCGCGAATAACGCAGGAGTCGCCCTCCACCCGCACCGGCCTCATGCTGGCCAGCCCCGACTTTATGAAAAAGTAAAACTGGAGACAGTCCATGCACACTGCACAACTTTCACGTCGCCACTTGTTGCTGGCCTCAACCCTGGCACTGGCTGGCGGCGCACCAAGCATTTGGGCGCAAGCCGCGCCACCGGGCAACAAAGGCGCTGGCCGCCTGGTGGTGGTAATGCTGCGCGGCGCGTATGACGGGCTGTCAGCCTTTGTGCCGTATGCCGACGCCGACTACTACACCAGCCGCCCCAACATCGCCATAGCGGCACCTGACGGCAGCAACAAAACAGCACTCAAGCTTGATAGCGCCTTTGCTTTGCACCCGTCCCTGGCACCTGTGCTGCCGCTGTGGCAACAAGGCGTGCTCAGCTTTGTTCCCAGTGCTGGTTTGCCCGCACCGAATCGCTCGCATTTTTCAGCGCAATACGACATGGAAATTGGCCAAAGCGGCAAGAGCAGTGCAGCATCGGGGTGGTTAAATAAAGCCGCCCACAACAACAGTAAAACCACACTTTCTGCCATCGGCGTAGGAGAGGCAAACCCCGCCATATTGGCGGGCGATGCGCCCGTCAAACTTATCCCGCGTGGCCAGACTGCTGCGCGCACCGGCGTGTTGGCCAATGACAAAACCCGCGAAGCACTGATGGACTTGTACGCGGGCAACGACAAAGTCAGCCAAGCCTTCAGGCAGGGTGCCGCAAGCCGCATGCAAAGCGCGCAAGAACTAAACACTGAAAAAATGGAAATAGACGGCAAGCGCATGGGACCGGTCATGGACAGGAACCTAGACAAAAGCTTGGACAAAGACGGCACGCCATCCAGCACCCAAGCGCAAAACGCTCAAATGCTGGCCGCAAATAATGGCGCATCAGACCCGGTCGGTTTGCAGCTGGATGCGCAGCACTTAGGCACGCTGATGCGCAACGACCGCAACTTGGCCTTGGGTTTTTTATCAGCCGGCGGCTGGGACACACATGCAAACCAAGGCAACGCGACGGGGCAACTGGCCAGCAATTTGGGCAATTTAGGCCTTGCAATAGCGCAACTGCGGCGAGACTTTTCAGCGCCCGGCGATGTGGTGGTGGTGATGAGCGAGTTTGGCCGCACCGCGGTTGAAAACGGCACGCGGGGCACTGACCACGGCTACGGCAATGCCATGTGGCTGGTGGGCAGCCGCGTCAATGGGGGGCGCTGGCACGGCCAGTGGACAGGCTTGGCACGCGGCAACTTAAATGATGCACGCGACCTGCCGGCTCACCACGACTACCGGGCCGTGCTGGCGCACGTCATGCGCAGCACATTTGCGATGTCAGACTCGCAGCTGGCCAATGTGTTACCCAACACCAGCTGGGATGCACGGCTAGACGGCATGATGCGCAGAAGCTAAAAATAAAGTACCCGTAAAGAGTTCGACCGCAAACGGCCATGAGCGTTGTAGCTGCAGGCCGCAACTTACTGTTGCCACATTCACACGCTAAATTGCAGCCGCGCCCCATGCCCTTATCGTTTAAAGCACTTGCCGCCAGCGCAGCACTGGTATGGACAGCTAGCGCAACCCTCGGCGTGTTGGCTCAAACTGCAACCGTGCCCAGCACCGCCGCACCAGCAGCGCCGCATCAGCACCCACGCCGGTAAAGGCATTAAAGCGCCGGACACCAACAACGACAAAATGATCCTGCGTGATGAAGCCCAAGGAAAGTCACGCTTGACAAAAAACTTTGACGCCATCGACATGAACAAAGACGGTCAATCGTCTCGCGATGAATTGAAGGCTCACCGGAGCAAGCACAAGAGTAAAGGCAAAGGCCAAGTGAAATCCTGACGCCAAATTGAATCGAACGACAAACGACTGCTTTTTGGCAGCCTCTTTTTTCATGTCGGTTCAGCGACCACAGGTTGTCCTACAAAAGGCACCGCACCAAATCATAGGAACGTGCGTTGCTAAAAACCTTTGGCGCGGTGCGCGTGGGGTGTTCCCCGCAGCTGAATTGGTACAAGCTGAACTGATGACGCGCTTTGACGTCAAGCATGTCGGGCCTTGCGACGGTGTGCAAAAGCACTTTTTTGCGATTTGCGTACACACAAAAGTGCTGCCCCCCGTGGTGCAAAAGTTGTTGCCATGACCAGCATGAAGCGACCCCGCTGTATCGCGCTTTGGGCCCAGTCGGTGTTTACCCCGTGCTGAATTTGAGCTGGCTCGCTTAACATATGGTGACAAAAAGAACGGTCGTTCTTTTTTGCGTCAAGTCCGCTGTGCGCATCACTTGCCAGCAGACCTAAGCGGTTTAACAACGATTAGGAGCATTGGAATGAAGATGGTCAAACTTGCGCTAAGCGCAATCGCAACAGCAGTGATTTTGGCGGGCTGCGGCGGCGGTGGCAGTACCGCCAGCAGCAACGGCACCGGCTTTACCTCCATGGTGGTGTTTGGCGACAGCTTGAGTGATATTGGCAGCTACAAAGTCGGCGTTGTCGCAGCGGTAGGCGGCGGCAAGTGGACTGTCAATTCCCCGACGGCTAAAAACTGGACTGAATCTATCGCCGCTCAATTCAACTTGCCCACCCCCTGCGCCGCGCAGACCGGTCTGCTGAGCATCATTCCCGGCATCACCGCGGTGCCAGTTCAGAACTTTTCCGCATGCCGCAATTACGCCCAAGGCAGCTCGCGGGTTACCAGTCCCTTTGGCCCTAGCAGCATTGCGATTCAACAAGCCGTATTTGCAGCTACCAAAGCTGGGGGCGGAACAGACGCACAGGCCGGCCAAGCAGCAGGCGCCGCAGCCGGGCTCGGCCTGATGGCTGTGCCAGTGGCCAATCAAATGGCCAACCACCTTACTGCCGCCGGTAACTACACCGGCAAAGAGCTGGTGACCATCATGGCTGGCGGCAACGACACCTTTTTGAACCTCAATGGTGTGGCAAGCGCAACAGCCGGCGGAAACGGTGCTGCGGGTGCCGCGCAGTTTGCAGGCTGGGCACCGTCGGTGCAAGCTGCGGTATTTGCTGGTGGTCCTGCCGCTGCGGGCGCAGCTCAGCAGGCAGCGGTTGCGGGAATGGCGCAAGCCGCTACTGAATTAGTAGCATTGGTGAACACCCAGGTGCTCGCCAAAGGTGCCAAGTATGTTGCTATCGTCAACTTGCCAGACGTGAGCCAAACGCCGTTTGCCGCCACACTCGATCCAGCAACCCGAGGCTTTATCAACCTGATGGTGACCACATTCAACAGCACGCTGAGTTCAGGCTTGGCAGGCAAATCAGGCGTGCTGATTGTTGATGCGTACACGCAAGGCCGTGACCAGGTGGCCAACCCGGGGCAATACTCGCTAAGCAGCGTCACCGCACGCGCTTGCAGCACCACCTCTCCTGCCAATCCGCTGGGTGGCAGTTCTTTGACGTGTACAGCTGGCAGCACGAATGCAGGCGACACCAGCAAATACTTGTTTGCTGACGATGTGCACTTGACACCGTTTGGCAACCAATTGCTCGCGCAATTTGTGAGCAAAAATCTGGCCACCGCCGGCTGGCAATAATCGCCATCAACTTCAGGAAAATACCTTCATGAAAAAACTTAATCTTGTACTTGTTGCGATGGCAGCGGCCTCCAGCTGCGGCTTGGCGATGGCTCAAAAAGCGGGCAGCTTCAGCGCCTCGATTGGCTTTACTCAAATCTCGCCGTCGGTAAACAGCGGCAACCTGAGCGCGCCCAGCCTGCCTGGCACGCAAGTCGGCGTGAGCAGCAACTCACAACTCACCGGCGCTGTGAACTACATGGCCACTGACAACGTCGCTCTTCATGTGCCGCTTGGTTTCGGCTTCAAGCACGATGTGAGTGGTGCTGGTGCGATCGCGGGCGTGGGCAAACTCGCCGACACCAAGGCGCTGCCCATCACCCTGATTGGCCAGTACCGCTTTATGGACGCGAACGCAACGTTTCGCCCCTACATCGGCGCCGGTGCTTCGTATGTGAAGTTTTACAACACCAACGGCACGGGTGTATTGACCGCCATCACCAACCCGGGGGGGCCGGGAACTGGGGCCTCATTCGAATCGAAAATCGCTCCTACCATCCAGCTGGGCGGCATTTTTAATTTGAACGAAAAATGGTATCTCGAGGCGTCGTACAGCAAGACCTTTATCACCACCCGGGGGACGTTGACCACCGGCCAAACCATCGACGTGAAATTGGACCCCAGTGCTTACTCGTTTCAAGTGGGCTACAAATTTTAATTTGAGCTACCCACAACAAAGTTAAAAAGGGCTGTCATTTGACCGCCCTTTTTTTATATGGTCATGCGGCGGGCTTGTTGGCCGCAGTGCGCTTGTCAGGGCGGGGGATTTTCTTGAACTTGATCAAGCGATTGGTTTCAATCGCGTCTTTCTTGATCTGCCGCTCGGCATCAAGCAATTGTCCGGCCGCCAACCAGGTGGCAAACTCATCCGGCGTTTCTAGTGTGATGCGCCCCAGCGTCGCATGGCGAAACTCGTAAATCACAATCTCTGCCGCCTTTTGGAGATTGATGCGACCTTTGGTCAGCACCGCACCACGTTTACGGCCGATGTCCTCCAGTACGATTTCGTCAGTTGATTCGGGAGTGATCTCAACTTTGTAGCGCTCGGTCAGCGCCGCAGGGTATTTTTTAATCAGCAAATTGAGCAGCTCTAGCGCCACTTCTTCTTCACTGAATGCGTTGCGGCCAATCGCGCCGCTGGCGGCCAGGTTGTAGCCGCTTTGCGCCACGATGATGCGCGGCCACAGCATACCCGGCGTGTCCCACAAGTAAAAGCCATCGCTAAGGACAATGCGCTGCTCGATTTTGGTGATGCCTGCCTCGTCGCCGGTTTTAGTGGCACGCTTACCCGTCAGGGTGTTGATGAGCGTTGATTTGCCCACGTTGGGGATGCCGCAAATCAGCACGCGCATAGGCTTGACCATGCTGCCGCGCAGCGGTGCCAGCGTGTGGCAAGCGTCAATCAATTTGCGGGCGGGTGCAGCCTCACTGGCGTCGAGCTCAATGGCGCGGGTATTGGGCATGGCGTTGTAATGCGCCTGCCACAGGGCAGTGACGACCGGGTCGGCAAGGTCTTGCTTGTTAAGTACCTTAAGCGTCGGGCGCGAAGCTGTCAGCTCGGCAAGCTTGGGGTTAGCGCTTGATCCGGGCAGGCGCGCGTCCAGCAGCTCAATGACCACATCGATTTCTTTGATGCGTTCACTGATCGCTTTCTGCGTCAGGTACATATGACCGGGGAACCACTGAATTGCCATTGCTCTAAATCTTTCGTTGCTTGAACGTATTATCAATGGCGATACTTTTACGGATTGAACAGCACCATGCCACTTCCTAAGCCGCCCACCCAAGCCCCGACTCAAAAACCCCAGAGCAAGACCAACACAAAGGCCAATACAAAGGCCAACAATGAGCTGGCCATCAAAGGCATCTTGTGTATTTTGATTGGGCTGGGCGTGGTGATCTCGCCTTACTTCATCACCTCGCCAGGCATGCAGAGCATTGTCGCCAAGTCTGCAGCCGTTGGCTGGTTTGCACTGGTGCTGGGGCTAGCGTTTGCGGGGCTGTACGCGCGGCGGCGCATGGCAGGTAGGCCCAAATAAGCAAGCTGGGCGCAGGCAAGGCAGCGTGAATACTATTTCAATGCACTATTCAATGCACTCCTTGATGCACTATTTAATGCACTATTCAATGCGCTGTCAAGTGCGCTGTTCAATCCGCTATTCCAAATGCTATTGAAAACGTAGCTGCTTGCCCAGGTATCATTTGGGCTACAGCCCGACTACATACTTAAAGCGGTCTCTTTTGCAGCCTTCTTGGGCACATTCAGCCGTTCGGCCCCCACATACTGCTCGCGGTACAGCTCAAACGGCATGCTGTCAGTTGCTTCAATCTTCTTTTGATCAGCGATTGACTGCTGACTGAGGCGCTTAAAGTGCGCTTGCTGCTCGCTTGAAAATGGCAGCGCCTGAAAATACGCTTTGGTTTTTTCAGACTGGGCGCGCACAAACGTGACAAACGAGTTGTCGTAGTTTTTGGCCATCGACGCTAACACTCTGGCCGAGGGCAACGTGCTGGCGTCGTTCAAACCCACTGTTGCCGCAGCCAATGCAGCGCTGTACTCTAGCGTGCCATGCGCTGCGTCTAGCGCAGCGGCTATGGGCGCGCACTGGGCGACGATATCGTGTCCCCAGTCGGTCAGCGTAACTTGTTTGCCGTCGCGCTCCAATGTTAAGCCGCTCTCGCGGCCACGCGCAGCGGTGCGGTGCTGGTTGCGTGCAAGCGCCGCTATCTCTTCAGGGCTATCGGGTGGGCTGGCACTGAGCAAACAATGCAGCAAAAACACATCTAAAAAGCGCATGGTTTGCGCAGCGATGCCGACCGGCTCAAACGGGTTTAAGTCCATCAAACGCACTTCAATGTATTCAACGCCCCGCTCGCGTAGCGCGTGCAGGGGCCGCTCACCGGGTTCAATGACCCGCTTGGGGCGAATGGTGCCGTAAAACTCGTTTTCAATTTGCAGCAGCGTTGTGCCCAGTTGGTTGTAGTCGCCGCCAGGGTTTTGAATGCCTACTTTTTCATACGCCGCGTAGGGCCGGGTCAACGCTTCTTGCAGTGACGCGGCGTAGCCTTCCAGGCTGTTGTAGCTGACGGCAAGCGAGGCCTGTGCATCGCTTTGGTAGCCCAACCTGCCCATGCGCAGCGATGTGCCGTAGGGCATGTACATGGTGTCCGGGCTCAGCTGCTGCAACTCATGCTGGCGGCCCGCTACGAAACTTGAACACACCGCAGGTGACGCTCCAAACAAATACAGCAACAAGAAGGCCTGACGGCGAAAGTTGCGAATCTGCGCAAAGTATTGCTCGCTCGTCACCCCGGGGAGCGACCAGTTGTAATGAATGCCCGAAATGGTTTGCATACGCCGGCCGTAGCGATGGGACAGACCAAGCCGATAAACGCTTTTAGCCCGGCCGACGTTGGACGAGCCAAAGCGCGCCACTGGTATCGTCTCATCGGTTGGCAAGCCGCACGGCATGGAGGAAACCCACAGCATTTCGTCGCCCAGCGCCTGCATGCTGCGGTAGGTGAATTGGTGGATTTGCGTCAGCTCGTCAATCGCAGCCTGCACGCCTTTATGTACCCCGGTAACCAGCTCGACCTGTGACTCGCTAAAGTCCGTGGTGATGCTGGGGTGCGTCAGGGCTGAACCAAGCGCCAGCGGGTGCGGGGTGAGCGCCAACGCGCCGCTGGGCTGCGCCCTCAGGCTTTCTTTTTCGACACCACAGTGCATACCCAGCAAACGTGCTGGCGGCATGTCTTTGGCGAAGCCGTCGGTGATTGCCCGGATAGCGTGCATGATGAAAAGTTCCAGAAAAACAGCCAGGATTGGCTTGAGTGCGCAGCAAAGGTATCACAGAGAAATTTTCTGCGCTCGCAGTCAATGATTTGTCAGCCGTAGCACCGCACTTAAACGCCGCGTCAGGTCTTTTTTAATGTGCTGGCCCGGTGTATATTGCGACCTGCGGCTCACGTGTGACACTTGTTACATTAGGCTAAATAAACTGACAAGACCCATAAAGACAAACTGTCTTTCAGGCGACCAGTTGAAAAATAGACCAGGGACCCACCACATGAACGCTTTTTTTAAAAAATTATTCAGTAAAACATCAAAAGAAGAATCAACCCCAACATCAATTTCAAGTCGTGACTACCACTCAAGTGTTCAAGGCGGCTCTGAAAGCTTAATACGTGTGCAGCTGGTGCAGGTGGTGATGCGCGACCTGCTGCGCAAAAGTGGAATTCCGCCAGAATGGATTGTGTGCCAGCCGCAAATTCTCAACAGTCGCTCGCGTGGTGAGGGCATCTTTGTACGCTTGTCAGTCAAACACTGGGACGACCGATTGATGCAGTACGCGTTCGCGTTTCAAAAAGCCTTGCTCACCGAGATTGTGCGTTTTGAACCGCAAGCCGCCAAGTGGTTGCACGGGATTGCCTGGCAGCTGGAAGTGGCCACCAGTTGCCCGCGCGCAGAGTTGCCACAAAAAGCCTTCTGGCTGACCGCACCGATGTCAGCGCCAACCAAGCAAGCGCCAGCACCGAATCAATCATTGGTTGCACCGGTTGCTGCTATTGCTCCGGTAGCGCCACAAGCCGCACCACAGCGCCGGGCCAGCGCAGTATCTCCCACAGCATTTAGCCCCACCACCATCCTTGCACCGCAGGCACCGCAGGCAACACCCCCAGCGCCGCTGTTGGCCCCTGAAAAACCGACGACTGAGGATGACACCAGGCAAGATTTAGAACGATTTTTTGCAATTCGCGACAGAGAACTTGCTGGGTACAGCGCAAACAAACCATTGACCGCAGGCTTTGAGAGTACCGAACCGTCACCCCTCGCGCAATATTGATTTGCTACAAATAATATAGCTGCTAGCGCCCTATATCAACGCGCTACAGGCCAATACCGCATGTTATTGCGCTAAGACCTGATTCAAGAAAACCGCCAAGTCCGCCACTTCTTGCGGACAAACTGAATGCTCCATCGGGTATTCATGCCACTGAACCGCGTAGCCCATGGCCGTTAAAGCGTCACGTGATGCGGTGGCGCGCGGCAGCGCCACCACACCGTCACGGATGCCGTGCGCCATGAAAATGGGCGTTTTCAAACTGGCAGCACTGTGCTCTGCAGCCGTGTTACCTGCCAGTGGCAAATAGCCGGACATACCCACTATGCCCGCCAGCGCCTCAGCGTGGCGCAGCCCCACCATCAGCGCCATCGCGCAGCCCTGTGAAAAGCCCGCCACCACGACACGGCTGGCGGGTATGCCGCGCGCTTTTTCGTTGGCAATCAAGGCTTCAATCTGCGCGCACGACAGGCGCAGACCTGCCTCGTCTTCCCGGCGCATCAGGTCGGCGGCCAAAATGTCATACCAGGCCGGCATGACATAGCCGCCGTTGATGGTGACGGGAATAGATGGCGCGTTCGGAAACAAAAATCGCACCGGCCCGACGCCAGACAAATCCAATTGCTCGGCTATCGGCACAAAGTCCTGCCCATCAGCCCCCAGGCCGTGCATGATGATGATGGTGGCGACTGGGCTGTCGTTGGGGCTACCGGTTTGGGCTTCAATAACTTGTAGGGGCATGGTGGTTGCGTCAAAGTGCTAAAAGCTAGATTTTAGTAAGTGAAGTGATGTGGGCATCCAAATTGCGTCAACATGCGTATTTAGACCTAATACATCGCAACAACCGCAACTAAGGCACGCCATGACCACTCTTTTTAATCGTCTGCACCGCTGGGCTTTACCGCTGGCGTTGCTGGCCAGCCAAGCCTTCATGCCCGTGCACTCTGAATCGCTGTCAGCCAAAGACGAAAAAGCCGTGCAAACGGTGGTGCAAAACCAGCTCGCCGCATTTGCCAAAGACGACGCCGACAAAGCTTTTTCATTTGCCGCGCCAGAGCTGCGCAAGACCTTCGGCAGCTCAAGCGCTTTCATGGCGATGGTCAAAAGCGGTTACCCGGTGGTGTACCGCCCTGCTTCGGTAACATTTTTAAAACCAGAATCAGCCGGGGACGACGCAGTACAGCGGGTACAAATGCTGGACAGCGGCGGCACGTCTTGGCTGGCGGTGTACAGCTTACAGCGACAAAAAGACAAGACCTGGCGCATCGGCGGCTGCGTTCTGGTTGAGAACCGGAACCTCGCAACCTGAACGCTACCAGCAACTTGCTACTATTTAAGTAGCTGCTAGCTCTGGTATCTATTGCGCTATAGCCGTATTTAATGCCCAAATGCGTGTCCATGTCGGGTTATGAACGACGTTGGTCAAAACCGTCTAAAACACGGGCCTCGAGTGCTTCAGCGCATGGTCGACTTCAACCATCATTTCTTGCGACTGCTGGCTGTCTTGCTTCAAGCCCAGCGTGCCATCGCGCAGCGCGTAGCCCAGCGCCTGCGCAGCCAGTGGGTGCTCTTGCCCTGCTGCAGCCTGGTAGAGCTGCACCGCTCGGGCCGGGTCGGTCGGCACGCCTGCGCCAGCCACATAGGCATTGGCCAGCATGAACATCGCGTCTGGGTTGCCTAAATCTGCCGACTGCTTAAACCACCGCGATGCTTGCACGGCATCGGCCTTGACGCCGTAGGCGTTTTGGTAGATCAAGCCTAAAAAATACGCCGCCTTCGCGTTTTTTTGCCCCGCGGCGCTGGCAAACCAGGCCCGCGCCTGCTGCCGGTCTGCTGGCAATGCGGCAAGGCCGTCAAAAAACGCCTTGCCCAACAAATATTGCGCGCCACTGTCGCCTTTTTGCGCTGCCAGTTGCGCCCAGCTCAAGCCCTGCAACTGCTCGGTTTTTTGCGCGCT
>JAYWFR010000270.1:0-18109 GCA_043778695.1 Polaromonas sp.
GCACGCTCCCGCGCCGATTTTGGTAAAGGAACTGGTGCCGACTATCTTTACACGTACCTACGTACCTACTACCGGGACGACACCAAAGCGACAGGTTGGAACAATTTAGCTTACCCCAATGTAGGCATGCCGCATGTGCTGTGGGAGCTCCAAGGCGATCGAAAGCCGATATACAGTGAAGTCGAGCAGCACGGTCACAAAGTGTCGGTGTTCAAAGGCTGGGAGCAAATCAAGCCCGGCAGCATGACGCCACTGCAGTTTGACCAAACCATCGGAGATTTGGTCGGTTACTTGCAATGGATGGGAGAACCATCGCAAAACAACCGGGTGCAGATAGGTGTTTGGGTGTTGATGTTTCTGCTTTTACTGACATTTGCAGCATGGCGACTTAACGCGTCGTACTGGAAAGACGTCAAGTAATTTTCTGCCAGGATTAGTTCTGGCTTCTGTGGAGTGGACGTTTAAACCGCGCCCACTCCTTTGCATTTAGGAGTTCATAAAAATGATGGTTCTTTATTCAGGCACAACCTGCCCGTACTCACACCGCTGCCGTTTTGTGCTGTTTGAAAAAGGCATGGACTTTGAAATCCGCGATGTTGATTTGTACAACAAGCCTGAAGACATCAACGTCATGAATCCCTATGGTCAGGTCCCAATTTTGGTCGAGCGCGATTTGATTCTGTACGAGTCAAACATCATCAACGAGTACATTGACGAGCGCTTCCCGCACCCACAGCTGATGCCCGGCGATCCGGTCGACCGCGCCCGTGTTCGTTTGTTTTTACTTAACTTTGAAAAAGAGCTGTTCGTACACGTCAGTACCCTGGAGTCACGCGCTGCCAAAGGCAACGAAAAGGCGCTTGAAAAAGCCCGCTCACACATTAAAGACCGCTTGACGCAACTGGCCCCGATTTTTTTGAAGAACAAGTTCATGCTGGGCGACAACTTTTCGATGCTAGACGTCGCTATTGCTCCGTTGCTATGGCGTCTTGACTACTACGGCATTGATCTGTCGAAAAACGCTGCGCCGCTGCTGAAATATGCCGAGCGCATTTTTTCACGTCCCGCCTACATCGAAGCGCTGACACCCTCGGAAAAGGTGATGAGAAAGTAATCTCTCAGCCTGCTTGCATTCATGAACGCACCTGACGCTACCTCTACACGCCCCTACCTGATACGGGCGCTGTACGAGTGGTGTACGGACAACGGCCTGACGCCCTACGTGGCGGTGTCGGTCGATAATTCGGTGCAGGTGCCGCGCGAGTACGTTAAGAATAACGAGATCGTGTTAAACATCAGCTTTGATGCGACGTCTTCGCTCAAGCTGGGCAATGACTTCATCGAGTTCAAGGCCCGTTTTGCCGGCAGCTCACGCGACATCATGGTGCCTATTGTCAGGGTGATCGCAATTTACGCACGCGAAAACGGCCAGGGTATGGCGTTTCCCATGGGGGCGCAGCCAAACCAGGATGAAGCTCCCAGCACACCCACGGCCTTGGCTGTGGTGGGCGCGCCAGCGTTAGCATCTTCTACCAGCCCTTCAGGTGTGCAAAGCGTTCCAGAAAGTCGGGTGGTGCAGCTTGTACCAAGTGATGACCAAGAGCCCCCCAAGCCGCCATCAGGTCCGCGTCCCTCACTTAAACGTGTGAAATAGCCACCAAGTCAGCGAATCTACCGCCTTGCATCAAGTAAAATAACATTCGTGCCGATTTAGCTCAGTTGGTAGAGCAACCGCCTTGTAAGCGGTAGGTCATCAGTTCGACTCCGATAATCGGCACCACTGTGTTCTTGTCCATGCCCTTCAGTCAACTTGCCGGGGTTACGCTGGGCTCCTTCGGGTTATCAGTATTTTCAGCCGAATTGAGGTGATCTTTATTCCCTTGTTCGCAAGCTTGGTCAGTATCAGTGGCGACAGCTGGCGCATTTTGGCAGCTGCTGCGTTTGACGTCACAAGCAAGCACCAGTTCTCACCATCGATAGGGCCTGCCCGAACGGCTGAACGCAGCGCCTCTGGTATCAGCGAAATTATCGTACGCAGCCTATCGCTGGACTCTTTGATCTGCTCAGCCAGCCTACCTAAAGTAGGTGAGTTGCTGACGGCTTGGGCAATCGGCACGGCCCGCTTTGTTGGGGCTTGCGTGAGGGGACGGTAGTGTTGGTTCACAGCGCATGAAAAGGATGACAGATGCACTTGATTATCACGGATGCGTGGCTGGCTAAGAGTCGCGCGATATACCTCAGCGGTACGCGCTTGCTGGTGGTTGGTTTTATTGCGGCGCTAGCGCTGATGGTGGTAGCTGCTGGCCTGTACCACTGGGTGTTTTTAAAAGGTGCGCGCGAAGGCTGGCCGATTATTGGAACGCTGGTCAAGCTGGTGGTCAAAGACGAGTCTGACCAGCGTGATCGCTTCATTCGAGAAAACCTTGACATGATGGCCAAACGCTTGGGCGAAATGCAAGCGAAGATGGTGCAACTCGAAGCCTTGGGCGAACGTGTCTCGGGCTTGGCGGGTGTCAACCCCGCTGAAATCAAGTCCACCATGGGCAGCGGCGGCGCGTTGGTGGGTAGCCGCCCTTTGACGATGCAAGAGTTGCAGGCGACGCTGGCTGACCTGGACAAAATCACCGACCAGCGGGTAGACCTGATGACGTTGATGGAGTCGCGTCTGTTTGACCAGAAAATCAAAAAACTCATGGTGCCAACGCAGCAGCCAGTGGCAGCCGGCATTTTGGGCTCGCCGTTTGGTTGGCGGATTGACCCGGTCAACGGCCGGTCGGCACTGCACACCGGGCTTGACTTTCCTGCGGAGTATGGCACCTCCGTACTGGCTGCTGCGGGCGGCGTGGTGGTGACCGAGGAGTACCACCCCTCCTACGGCAAGATGCTTGAGGTTGACCACGGCAATGATTTGATCACTCGCTATGCCCATGCATCCAAAGTGCTGGTTAAAAAAGGAGATTTGATCAAGCGCGGGCAAAAAATTGCTGAAGTCGGTAGCACTGGCCGCTCGACCGGGGCGCATTTGCACTTTGAGGTACTGGTGCAAGGCGTGTTCCAGGACCCACAAAAATTCTTGTTGGCAGGACAAAACCTGCCGGTCACCACCGCGCAAGCCAAGCGGGGCAAATAGCCCTGCAGCCAAAGGTAAAATATGGGCTTTATGTCCAGTTGAACTTGACTGGCGCACCCTCAGCTTCCTCAGCATTCTTTTAAGGGACTCAAGCCGCACTTGGCAACTCATGGGAGTTGCTTGATCGGCTTTGCATCTATGGCCTCCTCTTTCCTAACCAAAATATTCGGCAGCCGCAATGACAGGCTGCTCAAGACGTACCGTAAAACCATCACGCAAATCAATGCGTTAGAGCAGCAATACGAAAAGCTGAGCGAAGACGAGCTACGCGCCAAAACCGAAGAGTTTAAAACTCGAATTGCTGGCGGCGAAACGCTTGACAGCGTGCTGACTGAAGCCTTTGCGGTAGTGCGCGAAGGCAGCAAACGCGCCATGAAAATGCGTCATTTTGACGTGCAAATGCTGGGCGGCATGTCACTACACAACGGCAAAATTTCAGAAATGGGCACAGGCGAAGGCAAAACGTTGACGTCAACCCTGCCCGTGTACCTCAATGCGCTGACAGGCAAGGGCGTGCACGTGGTCACGGTCAATGACTACCTTGCAAGTCGCGACGCGCAGTGGATGGGAAAGCTGTATAACTTTTTGGGGTTGAGCGTCGGCATCAACCTACCCAACATGTCGCGCGAAGAAAAACAAGCCGCCTACCGCTGCGACATCACCTACGGCACCAACAACGAATATGGTTTTGACTACCTGCGCGACAACATGGTCTACGAAGCTGTAGACCGGGTGCAGCGCGGATTGAACTTCGCCATCGTCGATGAGGTGGACTCGATTTTGATTGATGAGGCCCGTACGCCGCTGATCATCAGCGGCCAGGCCGAAGACCACACCGCGATGTACATCGCCATGAACAAAGTCGTGCCCGAGTTAAGCAAACAAGAAGGTGAAGCCGACCCGCGCACCGGTGAAGGTGTGATCAAAGCCGGAGACTTCACCCTCGACGAAAAAACCCACCAGGTCTTTTTAACCGAGCAAGGCTATGAAAACGCAGAGCGTATTTTGTTCAACTTGGGGTTGATACCCGAAGGCGCCTCGCTCTATGACCCAGCCAACATCTCGCTGGTGCACCACTTGTACGCAGCGCTGCGCGCCAACCACCTGTACCACCGCGACCAGCACTATGTGGCGCAAGACGGTGAAAGCGGCACCAAAGAAATCGTGATTGTCGACGAGTTCACGGGCCGCTTGATGTCAGGTCGCCGCTGGAGCGATGGTTTGCATCAAGCCGTCGAGGCCAAAGAAGGGGTGCAGATTCAGGCTGAAAACCAGACGCTGGCGTCCATCACTTTTCAGAATTATTTTCGCCTGTATGCCAAGCTGGCTGGCATGACCGGCACGGCTGATACAGAGGCGTTTGAGTTCTCTGAAATCTACGGACTAGAGACCACCATCATCCCGCCGAACCGCAAGAGTCAGCGTGAAGACCAGCTTGACCGCGTCTACAAAACGACGCGCGAAAAATACGAAGCCGCCATCAAGGACATTCGCGAATGCTACGAGCGAGGCCAGCCGGTGCTGGTAGGCACGACGTCGATTGAAAACTCTGAAATCATTGATGAACTTTTGACCAAAGAAAACCTGCCGCACCAGGTGCTAAATGCCAAGCAACATGCCCGTGAGGCCGATATCGTGGCCCAGGCAGGTCGAACCAAAATGGTGACGATTGCCACCAACATGGCGGGGCGGGGGACAGATATTGTGCTGGGCGGCAATGTTGAAAAACGCATTGAAGCGGTGCAAGCTGATGAGACGCTGGATGCAGCAGCAAAAGAAAAAGAAATCACCCGCCTACGCGCTGAGTGGACCCAAGAGCATGAGCAAGTCAAAACTCTGGGTGGCCTGCGCATCATCGCTACCGAGCGGCACGAGTCACGCCGCATTGACAACCAGTTGCGTGGCCGTTCAGGCCGCCAGGGCGACAACGGCTCGTCGCGCTTTTATTTGAGTCTGGACGACTCGCTGATGCGCATCTTTGCAGGCGAGCGGGTCAAATCCATCATGGACCGGCTGAAGATGCCGGACGGTGAGGCGATTGAAGCTGGAATTGTGTCGCGCAGCATTGAATCAGCGCAGCGCAAAGTCGAAGCGCGCAACTTTGATATTCGCAAGCAGCTGCTTGAATATGACGATGTGTCTAACGACCAGCGCAAGGTGATTTACCAGCAGCGCAACGACATCATGGACGCGCCCGCCTTGACTGGGCAAATCGCATCGCTGCGTGAAGGCTGCTTTACCGATGTGGTGCGCCAATACGTGCCCCAGGACAGCGTTGAAGAGCAGTGGGACATTGCTGGGCTAGAAAAAGCCTTGGCCAACGAGTGGCAAATTGACTTGCCGCTGGCTAAAGACGTCGAGAGTTCAACGGCGATTACCGACCACGAGATCTTAGAAAAAGTTTTAGCAGCAGCCAACGCTGCTTTTGCCGACAAGCTAGCGCTGATTGGTGAGGAAAACTTTTTGCAGTTCGAACGCATGGTGCTGCTGCAAAGCATTGACACCCACTGGCGCGAACACTTGAGTTCGCTCGACTACCTGCGCCAAGGTATTCACCTACGCGGCTATGCACAAAAGCAGCCGAAGCAAGAGTACAAGCGCGAAGCCTTCGAGCTGTTTGGCCAGTTGCTTGACAGCGTGAAAAACGAAGTCACGAAAACACTGATGACCGTTAAAGTCCAGTCCAGCGACGAGCTGAACCAAGCCGCCGAGGCGATTGAAAACCGGGGCGAAAACATCGCCAACGTGACTTACACCGCACCGACTGAAACCGGCGATGTTGAAGTGCGAATGGATGAAGCGACGCAACGCGCGGCGTCAGCGTTGCCGCTTGAAGTGATGCAGCGCACTGGCCGGAACGATGCTTGCCCCTGCGGCTCCGGTAAAAAATTCAAGCAATGCCACGGCAAGCTGACCTGATCAGCTTTTGGGAGCGACGCGATGCCCGTCAACTTAACCGCCACGCCTGCTGCTGACTTATTCGCCGTGCCAGGCGTGCGCTGGGGCATCACCGAAGCAGGCATACGCAAAGCCCATCGCAAAGACCTGGCAGTGCTGCTGCTTGATGACGGCGCATCGGTAGGGGCCGTCTTCACGCAGAATAAATTTTGTGCTGCACCAGTGCAAATCTGCCGAGAGCACCTGGCCAAAAACAATGGCCAAACTTTCGGCATTCGCGCCATGGTCATCAACACCGGCAATGCCAACGCTGGTACCGGCCAAGACGGCTTAACCCGCGCCCAAGCCACCTGCATTGCCCTGGCGCGTGAGCTAAATGTGTCGCCCGAGCAAGTTCTGCCGTTTTCCACGGGCGTGATCATGGAGCCGTTGCCTTACGACCGAATTGAAGCGGGTTTGCCAGCAGCAATTGCCAACGCAAAAGCGGACAACTGGGGCGACGCGGCAGAGGCCATCATGACCACTGACACCGTTGCCAAAGCGTTCTCTACCCGCATCGCGCTGGGCGGCGTACCCGTCACCATCACCGGCATCAGCAAAGGCGCGGGCATGATTCGCCCGAACATGGCCACCATGCTGGGCTTTCTGGCCACCGATGCTTGCGTGGCTCAAGCCATCATGGGACAACTGGCGCATGAGCTGGCTGAGGGCTCATTTAACCGCGTCACGGTCGATGGCGACACCTCAACCAACGATTCGTTTGTGGTGGTCGCCAGCAACCAAGCCAAGCATGCGCCCATCACTTCGCTAGATAGCGTTGACGGCAAAGCTTTGCGCGCTGCCATGCAAAGCGTGGCCACCCAGCTGGCCCAAGCCATCGTGCGCGATGGCGAAGGCGCGACCAAGTTCATCACCATCAAGGTTGAGGGCGGAAAGCTAGGCGCAGAGTGCCGCAAAGTGGCCTATGCGATTGCCCATTCACCGCTGGTCAAAACCGCTTTTTTTGCCAGTGACCCGAATCTGGGCCGCATCCTGGCTGCCGTTGGTTACGCGGGTATCGACGACCTGGACCAGACCAAAATCGACTTGTATTTAGACGACGTGCTGGTCGCTAAAAATGGCGGCAGACATGTGGGCTACGCTGAGGCCGATGGCCAACGCGTGATGAAGCAAAGCGAGATCACGGTTCGCGTTGTACTGGGGCGTGGCGATGCCACTGACACAGTATGGACCTGCGATCTGTCTTACGACTACGTCAAAATCAATGCGGACTACCGCAGTTAGGCAAGAGTGACGCGACCGCTCTTGCTCCTTCCCCTGCTGGGGGAAGGTTGGGATGGGGGCAAGCCCGATGCCAGCTACCGTTCTGCACCTGCCCCCACCCCACCCTCCCCCAGAAGGGGAGGGAGTAAAACCAAAAGATTTGAAAAATTGCCATGAATAAACATTTTGAACGACTCATCGTCAGAGCTGAAGCGCTGATAACGCGCATTGAATCGGTGCTACCGCAGCCGCTCACCGCGCCAGACTGGTCCACATCCATTGCCTATCGCTACCGCAAGCGCAGCTCAGGTCACGGCAGCCTGGAGCCGGTCAAACACATTGGCCACATGGCGCTTTCTGACTTGAAAGAAATCGAAGACCAAAAAGAAAAAATTCAGCGCAACACCGAGCAGTTCGTCAATGGCAAGCCCGCCAACAACGTGCTGCTGACCGGCTCACGCGGTACGGGTAAATCGTCGCTCATCAAAGCCTGCCTGAACGAATACTCGAACCGTGGCCTGCGGCTGATTGAAGTCGACAAGGCCGACCTGACCGACTTGCCCGACATTGTCGATGTGGTGAGTGATTTGCCTGAAAAATTCATTATTTTTTGCGATGACCTGAGCTTTGAAGAAGGCGAGCCCGGCTACAAAGCGCTCAAGTCGATCCTCGACGGGTCCATCGCCGCCGCCACGCCCAACGTGTTGATCTACGCCACCAGCAACCGACGCCATTTGCTGCCCGAGTACATGACGGAAAACCTGACCTACACCCACACCGAAGACGGTGAGGTACACCCAGGCGAAGTGGTGGAAGAAAAAATTTCTTTGTCAGAGCGTTTCGGCCTGTGGGTCAGTTTTTACCCCTTCAGCCAAGACGAATACCTCACCATCGCGGCCCAGTGGTTGTCGTCGTTTGGGGTTGATAAGGCAGCGATTGAAGCAGCTAGACCGGCATCGTTGGTTTGGGCCTTAGAACGCGGCTCAAGAAGCGGGCGCGTAGCCTACCAATTCGCAAGAGACTATGCCGGAAAGCATCTGGCCTAAATGGTGCTGATAGCCGACGGAGACCGCCCACGCGAAGGCGGCGCAGACCGCAAAACAGTCGATGTCGCCGTCGGCGTATTGATCAAACCCAACGGCGACTTTTTACTGACCAGCCGCCCACCGGGCAAGGTCTATGAAGGCTATTGGGAATTCCCCGGCGGCAAGCTAGAGGCCGGTGAGACTGTCGAGCAAGCGCTACGCCGCGAGCTGATGGAAGAAATCGGCATCACCATCGGCGCGGTTCAGCCGTGGAAGATCGAGCTTGTCGACTACCCGCATGCGCTGGTACGACTGAACTTTTGCAAGGTGATCGACTGGGCAGGCGAGCTGCACATGCGCGAAGGCCAATCGTTTGCGTGGCAGACCCTGCCCGTCACTGTTGCGCCGGTTTTACCTGGCACCGTGCCAGTGCTGGCGTGGTTTGCAGAAGAGCGCGAGTTTGCTGGAAGCACGCGAGCATATTCAGTGAACGCTACATAATCTGTAGCTGCCTGCGCATGAAATTATTGGGCTACAAGCCGCTTTAGCATCCAAAAATAATCGATTCAAGCGCCCAAAGGCAAATACAATCGTCGCCTATCATCACGGCACGGTATAAAGCCATAGTGCACGTAAAAGGCTTTTGCTGACTCGTCCTTCGCATCTACCAACAAAGCATAAGCGGCCACCTGCTTTTTGGCCTCCAGGCAGCGAGCTACAGCGCAGCCCATCAACACCTTGCCGATACCTAGCGACTGGTGGCTTGATGCCACGGCAAACCGTCCCATCAGAAAGCACGGGACTGGGTAACGCGGTAGCTTTTGGCGTGCTTTATCACTTAGCTGGACAACTTCAATGTGCGCAGCGCTGAGCGTGTAAAACCCCAAAATGGTTTGTGGCGCTTCTGGGTCGACCAACACCCGCACCGCTGCCAAGCCTTTTTTACTTTGCTGCACAGCCAGCCGGTGTAGGTAATCGTCCAGTGCAGGGATGCCGCAAGTAAAAGCTCCACGCTGATGCCGGTCGGGGTTGAGCTGCTGCTCTTCAAACACGCTTAACCTGGCGCGCTTTCGTCAGGGCGGATTTCATCGCCGGGTTAGGCGCAAAACCCGTGGCGAAAGCTCCGTTGATTGCAACGGTGAAAGCATCAAAATCACGACTCGTCATGGTCACCCGAGATTCTTGCTCAAGCAATTGCGCCGCTTTTTCCTTGGCGGCCATGCGCACAAAGCCCGCCATCGTCGTGCCCATCAAAGCCGCAGCACGTGCGACTAAGTCTTTTTCAGCGGCGTCTATCTTTAAATCAAAACGGGCAGTGGCGAGCATCACAAACTCCTTTAAGGACTAAATATACGGCATTTTACCGTATCTTAAGTCTGTTCAAGAAGTGTCTGAGTGCGCGCAACACCATCGTTTTGCACCTCGTTCAGTGCTACATGTTTTGACCCAGTCTGTTACACATGCCCTGCAAACGCAAGGCCGCGTCCCAGCGTCCAGTCAATCGGCGCGTTCTCACTCAGGGCGATCATGACGTCGTCTGCGTTGAAGCCCGCAGCCAGCGCCTCGTCAGCCACGCAGCGGTACAGCGCGCGCTTTTAATCATCGCTTCGGCCTTGCAAAAAAGTGATTTCAACAATGCAGGCATCCGCCGTTCGGTTCATGCCGTCAAAGGTTGGGTTCAAAATCATCTCGTCTGGCGCAAACCGGGCAATCAGCTGAAAACGGTCGTCAACCGAGACTTTGCAGGTGTTTACCAGTCCTGTTTGAACGGCATCAGCGAGTGCCCTGACTTGGTTGAGCGTCAAGTGCCGTGGCGCTGAAATTCGAGTAAGTGGCATGGTGTCGACCTCAATGGGTTGGTTAAAACGCCGACTTTATACAGACCGTGGATGAAGATAAATTGCGAATTAGTTCACTCATTGCGACGTAAATCGTCACAATCTATCGCATGAACCCAACTGACGAGATTGCAATTTTTGTCCGCACGTTTGACCTGGGCACGTTCGCCGCTGTTGGGGCCGAGGCGAATTTGAGCGCAGCAGCCGTCGCCCGCATCGTGTCGCGCTTGGAAGCACGGCTGGGTGCCAAGCTGCTGGCCCGCAGCACTCGCCGCCTGAGCCTGACTCAAGAGGGCGAAACTTACCTGGGTCATGCCAGGGCTATCTTGGCCGCGCTAGAAGTAGCAGCCGCTGAGGTGGGCCGTGGCCAGCGCAGCCCGCGCGGCCTGGTGCGCATCAACATGGGTACTGCTTTCGCGCGGCTTCGTCTGGTGGGTTGGCTGCCACAGTTTCAAGCGCAGTACCCTGACATCAAACTCGATCTGACGGTCAACGACCAGCGCGGTGACCCAACGTTTGACCAAACCGACATCACCATCCGTGTCGGGCCATTGGCGGATTCAAATCTGGTTTTGATACCCCTGGGCACAGTCAGCCGCATCATCGCCGCCAGCCCCGCTTATTTGGACAAACACGGCACGCCGCAAACGCCGCAATGCCTGATGCGCCACAACTGCCTGCTGCTCAGCGGCTTTGCGCGGCTGCCCAGTGGCCGCTGTTTGAAAACGGCAAACGGGTCTTGCTACCCGTCAAAGGCAATGTGACTACGGGCAGCGCTGATGTGTTGCTGGACATGGCGTTGGCAGGTATCGGTATCGCGCGCTTCGGCGACTTTTTGGCTGAGGCTGCAGTGGCAGACGGGCGGTTGATTCCAGTACTGTCAGACTGCCACGACACGGACCCAACGCCCCTATCGGCGCTGGTGTTGCCGGGTCGGCAAAACATTCCCCGGGTGCGTGCGTTCGTGGACTTTTTGAAGGCGTCCTGCCAACAACGGTAATCCGATATGCTCCTAAAATTGGAGCTGCCTACCCAGGTAAATATTCGGCTACAGGCGGAAATTGCTTGAAAATCCTGCTTTATAACCCCAACCCAAGCCGCGTCGTGCACTTCACCTGCTCCATCACCGCATAGGTTCGCGTCTCGCGCACGCCGGGCAGTTGCCACAGGGCTGTGCCGGCAAAGTGGCGGTAGGCGGCCATGTCTGCCATGCGGGTTTTGAGCAGGTAGTCAAAGCCGCCGGCTACCATGTGGCATTCCATGATTTCGGGGTAAACCTGCACTGCAGCTTTGAAGGCGTCAAACACGTTGGGCGTGGTGCGGTCTAGCAGCACCTCGACGAACACCAGCATTCCTACGCCGAGCATGGAAGGGTTCAGGCGAGCCTCGTAACCCAGAATGTAGCCAGCCTTGGTCAAGCGCTGCACCCTGGCCAGCACAGCGGTGGGCGACAGGGCCACGGTTTCAGCCAGTTTCAAATTGCTGATGCGTCCGTCGGTTTGCAGAACGTTCAGTATTTTTAGATCTGTCCTGTCTATTTCAGCTTGATCGTCGGCCATGGGTAAATTTATATCCTGTTTAAATCGATAAATATAGATAAATATTCGGCACTACCTGGAGGATTATCGTCCACCTGAATCGTTTTCACGGAGTTTTCAATGTTCATCAAACCCCCACCGCCACAGCGCCTGCCCACCCCGTATCGTGCTGAGTCAGCCGTGATCTCTGGCCTCTTGTTGTCGCTTGAAGTGTCACTCGACTGGGCTCTAGCGGCGCAAACCGCCCAGCCCTGGGTTGAGGCCGTGCGCAGCAAGCCGCCGCCGTTTTGGGCGATGGAAAGTTTGCTCAAGGAGTACCCAATAACGAGTGCCGAAGGCTTGGCGTTGATGCGCCTGGCAGAGGCGCTGCTGCGTGTGCCCGATGTTGAAACTGCCATTGCGCTGACGGCCGACCAACTGGGTCGGGCTGATTTTGATGCCAGCGGCGACAAGGCTTTGGCGCGCCTGGCGTCGAGCGCGATTGGTTTGTCTAAAAAGTTTTTGCCCGATTCAGATGGCGCAAGCCTGCTGGGCAAGCTGGGCGCGCGCAGCGTGGTGGCGGCGACGCTGCGGGCGGTGCAACTTTTGGGCAGGCAGTTTGTGCTGGGCCAGACGATTGGCGAGGCGATGGATGAGGCCGCCAGTTCACGTAAAAAAATAGCCAAGCTGCGCTTTAGCTACGACATGTTGGGCGAAGGCGCACGCACCGAGGCGGATGCGCTGAGGTACCTGGCCAGTTACACCAACGCTATCAACTCAATAGCTGCTAGCGCAGGTAATGATTGGGCTACGGAGCTAAATGATGGTATATCCATCAAGCTGAGCGCGCTTCACCCACGTTATGAGGACGCGCAGCGCACCAGAGTGATGGCCGAGCTGGTGCCGCGCGTTTGGGCGCTGTGTGAGCTGGCGGCCACCGCCAATATCAACCTGACGCTGGACGCTGAAGAAGTGGACAGGCTTGAATTGTCATTGGACGTTTTCGAGGCCCTAGCCGCGCTAGTGGCACAGCATCACCCGCAATGGCAAGGCTTTGGCTTGGCCATGCAGGCCTACCAGTCGCGTGCGTTGGACTTGGTGCAACACATCATCGCGTTGGGCCGCAAATACAAGCTGCGCCTGATGTGCCGCTTGGTCAAAGGCGCGTATTGGGACTCAGAGATCAAACGTGCACAAGAACTCGGCTTGCCGCATTACCCGGTGTTTACCCACAAGCACCACACCGACATTGCGTATTTGGCCTGCGCTAGAGCGCTGCTTGACGCGCCCGACGCGGTGTACCCGCAGTTTGCGGGGCATAACGCGGGGACGATTGCGGCTATTTTGCAGATGGCCGGGGATGTACGCCCCCAAGCCGCGCCGTTGCACGGGTCGCTGGCCCCCGAGGCGGCTGGCCTTGCTAGGGGCGGCCCGTCGCTGCGGCCGCCCGCATCCATGGGTACACAGTTCGAGCTTCAACGCTTGCACGGCATGGGCGAAGGCATCTTTCGTGAGGTGCTCAAGAACCCAAGCATTGTCTGCCGCATCTACGCCCCGGTTGGCTCGCACCGCGACTTGCTGGCTTACTTGGTGCGGCGGCTGCTGGAAAACGGGGCCAACTCGTCCTTTGTGCATCAGTTGGCAGACGAGTCGGTCGGCCTCAGCACGCTGCTGCTGTCGCCGCTTTACGCTAATGCGCTGCCGTCATTGCCGCTGCCTCCAGACCTGTTTGGCAGCAGCCGCAACAACAGCGCCGGGCTTGACTTGACGGTTGACAGCATGCGACAACCGCTTTTGGCTGCCTGGCAGGCTGACTACGTGCTAACAGTGCCGGTTTTAGATGCCAAATTGGCCTCTAGCCTCATCAATACGGGCGCTAGTAGCTATCAAAAATGGAGCGTTGTAGCTGTGACTGAACGTGCCAACACACTGCGCCGTGCGGCTGATGAGCTGCAAGTGCAGCTGCCCAAGTTTTGCGCACTGCTGGTCAAAGAAGCCTTCAAAACTTGGGGCGACGCGGTGGCTGAAGTGCGCGAAGCGGTTGACTTTTTGCGCTATTACGCGAATGAGGCGGAACGCGTCATGACGCCCATTTCTTTACCTGGCCCGACGGGTGAAACCAACGAGTTGCGCCTTCGCGCGCGGGGCGTGTGGGTGTGTATCAGCCCGTGGAATTTTCCGCTGGCGATATTTGTCGGGCAAGTGGCGGCAGCGCTGGCTACAGGCAACACGGTGGTGGCCAAGCCAGCTGAACAAACGCCCGGCGTGGCTTGGGAAGCCGTGAAGTTGCTACATGCTGCTGGCGTGCCCGAAGGTGTGTTGCAACTGGCCCACGGCCCCGGCGACACGGTAGGCGCTGCGCTGGTAGCAGCTCCCGGTGTGGCCGGTGTGGTGTTTACCGGCTCCACTGACGTCGCCAAAATCATCAACCGGGCACTCGCTGCCAAAGACGGCCCCATCACCCCGCTGATCGCCGAGACCGGCGGCATCAACGCCATGCTGGTGGACTCTAGCGCGCTGCCTGAGCAAGTCGTTGATGCGGTGGTGCACAGCGCGTTTCGCTCAGCAGGCCAGCGCTGCTCGGCGCTGCGGCTGCTGTGCGTGCATGAAAGCATTGCCGACAAAGTGATCGAGATGGTGCAGGGCGCGGCACGTGAGCTGGTCACGGGCGACCCGGCGCTGCTGGCCACCGATATTGGTCCAGTGATCGATAGACAAGCCTTTGACAGCATTCAACAACACGTCGAACACTTAAAATCAGCATCAAAAACGCTTATTGCCCAACAAATACGTGCGCTAGCCGCTCCTAATAGCGGAGCGCCCAACACGATAGCACCCTACGCGTTTGAAGTCGCCAGCATCTCCGATGTCAAAACCGAAATCTTCGGCCCAGTGCTGCACATCGTGCGCTGGGGTGGTGACCCGGCGGGCGTGATAGACCAGATCAACGCGCTGGGCTATGGCCTGACGCTGGGCATCCAGACCCGCATCGACTCACGCGCCCAGCAGCTGGCGGCGCGCGCGCATGTCGGCAATGTGTACATCAATCGCGCCATGACAGGAGCGGTGGTGGGCGTGCAGCCGTTTGGTGGCGAGGGCTTGAGCGGCACCGGGCCCAAAGCTGGTGGGCCGCACTATTTGCAGCGCTTTTGTACCGAGCAAACCGTGACCGTTAACACCACGGCTGCAGGCGGCAATGTGGCGCTGATGGCTTGAGGTGCAGCTTGGACGACTTACTGCAATTTGGCCACGGCGCGCTTGGCGTGCCTCAGTTGGCGAGACGCAAACCGTAAGCTTGGTTGGTTTGAGTCAAGCAGCGCCAAATCTTTGGCAAAAAGGTGTGTCATGCTCTTGATTTGATGGCCAATTTAAGCGTAGAGCATTAACGTGTCGATGTCGTACCGGCTGACGTGCAGCGTGTCCATCATGCCGTCAATCAGCGCAGCGTGGTGCTGCTGGCTGGGGCTTCGCTGGCCGGGACGTCGCTGGCCGGGGCCGCCGTGGTCGGTGTGGCAGCTACCACTGAAGCACTGACCGGTGCAGGCACGGACTTGCCGCCAGGGCCGATGGGTTTGGCACTCACCAGGTTCACCATATCAACTGTGCTGATGATGCCCGCATAGCCGCTGAGCACCAAGTCAAAACTCAGGGTGTTGTCGGCAAGCAGCTTAGGTGTTGGCATGGGGCCGGGCTTGCACAGCTTGCCGCAGGACAGGCGCACATCACGCTGCACCAGGCGCGCTGCTTGCAAGGCTTGGGCGCGCAGCGCGCTGCCGACATAGGTTTTGTCAGTGACCACCCGGACCGTTACCAAACCCACTTGGTAAAAAGAAGCCAGCTTGATGTTCCCCGATATGGCCGACTTGATGACCGCCTCACTCGATGCGGCTGACACCGCAGCAGGTACCGCGCCAGACTTGGCTGCTGATGCAGAAGGCACCTGCGGCACGGCGGGTAAGCCCAAGACGTTGTTGTTGTCTTGCGCGTGCAGCAAAGGCGTTTGGCCAAACATCAACAGCGCCGCGCAAAACGATGCGACAAGCGGTGCGGCAAGCGGCACAGGAGCACGCAACTTTGCGGGCTTAAGCATTGAATTCCCACTTTCTTTTAGCCCCCAGCACCGCATCAGGGTAGGGCGCTTTGCCGCGCGAGCCGTTGTAGCGGCCCAGACCCAAAAAAGGGTCGCCCTTTTCGCGGTCCAGGTAGTGCCGCAAAATCACGCAGCCAAAGCGCAAGTTGGTTTGCATGTGAAAAAGTTTACTCGCATCGCCATCGCCAATCACGCGGGTCCAAAACGGCATGACCTGCATGTAGCCACGTGCGCCGACCACGCTGACAGCAAATTTTCTAAAGTTGCTTTCGACCTGAATCAGGCCGAGAACCAAAGCCGTGTCCAGCCCGGCGCGTCGGCTTTCGTACCAGACAGTTTGCAAAAACTCTCTGCGGATTTGCAGCTCGGCTTTTTTTGTCACCAAACGGTCGCTCATGGTGGCCAGCCAGCGCAGGTAGTTGAGTTTGGTCTCCGTGTCTTTGAACTCCGGCACGGGGGGCGCATGGTTGGCAATGGCAGACGTCAACGCCGTGCGCACTGAGTCTATCAAAGGCTCTTCAATTTGTGCGCCAGCTACTGATTGCTCTGCAAATAATAGCTGCCCGCACCCGATTATTGTGCTCTGCAGGGCTATTCTCCTGCTGAAGACAGTCGGATTCACAAGCCCAGCTTGCCTTTTAGAAATGCGAATGCATCGGCGGTAGTGACCGGAGTTGGCGCATCGTCGCGGCGGTGCTGGTATTCAACATGGCCTTCTTTCAAACCCCGGTCGCCAATCGTCACCCGGTGCGGCACGCCAATCAATTCCCAGTCGGCAAACATGGCCCCGGGGCGCTCGTTGCGGTCGTCCAGAATCACGTCCACGCCCGCAGCCGTCAGTTCGGCATACAGCGTGTCGGCAGCCAGTTTCACATCTGCAAAACGGTCAGGGCTGATGGGGCACAGCACCACCGTGAAAGGTGCAATCGCGTCGGGCCAAATGATGCCTTTGGCGTCGTGGTTCTGCTCAATCGCTGCGGCGGGTAGGCGGGTGATGCCGATGCCGTAGCAACCCATCTCTAGAAACTGCGGCTTGCCGTTGTCGCCCAAAAACGTGGCGTTCATGGCACGGCTGTACTTGGTGCCTAGGTAGAAGACGTGGCCGATTTCAATACCGCGCTCGATGGCCAGCACCCCTTTGCCGTCGGGCGAGGCATCGCCTGCTACGACGTTGCGGATGTCGGCAATGAGTGTTGGCTCGGGCAAGTCGCGGCCCCAGTTGACCCCTAGCATGTGAAAGTCAGGCTCGTTCGCGCCACACACCCAATCGGTCATGACGGCCACTTCGCGGTCAACTGCCAGCTTGACGGGCTTGAGCATGTTGAGCGGCCCAAGGTAGCCGGGCTTGCAGCCAAAGTGGTGTTCAATTTCAGGCACAGTGGCAAACCTGAAGCCGGCCAAGCCAGGCAATTTGCCAACCTTGACTTCATTCATGTCGTGGTCGCCGCGCAGCAGCAGTAGCCAGACTTGGGTTCTTGCCACTTCGCCTTTTTCACTGAGTGTGTCGGTTGCCAACACCAAGGACTTGACTGTGGATTGAAGCGGTAGGCCTAAAAATTCTGCAACATCAGCGCACGTCGATTTGCCAGGTGTGGCACTTTTGGTCATGGCCTGCGTTGCTGCTTTGCGTTCAGCAGTTGGTGCCAAAGCCTCGGCCTTTTCAATATTGGCCGCGTAGTCACTCGTGGGGCAGTACACGATGGCGTCTTCACCCGTGGCGGCAATCACCTGGAATTCTTCGCTCAAGTCGCCGCCAATCGCACCGCTGTCGGCAGCTACCGCGCGGTATTGCAGGCCAAAGCGGTCGAAAATTTTGCGATACGCCGTTGCCATGTTCTGGTAGCTGACTTTGGCCGACGCTTCGTCACGGTCAAAGCTGTAAGCGTCTTTCATGATGAACTCACGCCCGCGCATTAGGCCAAAACGGGGGCGGCGTTCGTCCCTGAACTTGGTTTGAATCTGGTAAATGCTCTTCGGCAACTGCTTGTAGCTTTTGATGTCCTGGCGCATCACGTCTGTTGCTACTTCTTCACTCGTGGGTTGCACGATAAAGTCGCGGCCGTGGCGGTCTTGTATGCGTAGCAGCTCGGGGCCATTGGTTGTGAAGCGATTAGTTTCTTGCCACAACTCTGCAGGTTGAATCACCGGCATCGTCATTTCAATTGCGCCCGCCTTGTTCATTTCGTCGCGCACGATGGCCTCAACCTTGCGAATCACGCGCAAGCCCATAGGCATGTAGCTGTAAATGCCAGCGCCAAGTTTTTTGATCATGCCGGCGCGCGTCATGAGTTGGTGGCTGGCGATCTCAGCGTCAGCAGGCGCTTCTTTGAGGGTGGCGATGTAAAACT
>JAYWFR010000271.1:0-3112 GCA_043778695.1 Polaromonas sp.
AGTAGAAAATGCCGTGCTCAATGCCACTATTGAAAACCAAACTCAAAAACGACTCACCGCCATCACTTTAAATTGCTCTGCCGCCCAGGCTCCTAGGCCGCGCGGGGGACATTCGCGGAGCTACGTACCCGGGCCTCCCAGGCCAGAACGTAACCCAACCGCACCCTGAATTTGACAACTTAAATCCATGACACCATTTATAAGACTCCATACCGCAGACGACGTAGTCATCGCGCGTACCCAACTCATTAGCGGTACAAAATTAGAAGACATCACCACTAAAGGCCTGATCCCGCCAGGCCACAAAGTAGCGACTAAGTCTTTGAATACAGGCGATGCCGTACGCCGCTACAACCAGATCATCGGCTTTGCCAGCAAGCCGATTGCAGCCGGGGAGCACGTGCACACCCACAACCTGGATATGGGTGCCAACAAAGGCGACTTTACGCGCGACTACGCGGTGGGCGCTGACGTCAAACCTGAGCCTGCAAAGCTAGAAGCCACCTTCATGGGCATCAAACGCGCTGATGGCCGGGTGGCTACGCGCAACTACATTGGCATTTTATCCAGCGTCAATTGCTCAGCCACGGCGGCGCGGGCGATAGCTGATCACTTTTCACGTCACAACAACCCGGCAGCACTTAAAGACTTCCCAAATGTCGACGGCGTGGTGGCACTGACCCACGGCACCGGTTGCGGCATGGACACCGATGGCCTGGGCATGCAAATTTTGCAGCGCACGTTGACGGGTTACGCCACCCACCCCAACTTTTCTGGCGTGCTGGTGGTGGGGCTGGGTTGCGAGTCCAACCAGATCAACGCCTGGCTGGCGCATGGAAGTTTGACGGAAGGCGACAACCTGCGCGTCTTCAGCATTCAAGACACCGGCGGCACAGCCAAAACCGTGGCTAAAGGCATTGCGCACATCAACGACATGCTGCCGCGCGCCAACGCTGTGCAGCGCGAGCCGTGCAGTGCGGCGCACATCACCATTGGCCTGCAATGCGGCGGCTCTGACGGCTACTCCGGTATCAGCGCCAACCCAGCGCTAGGCGCAGCGGTTGACTTGCTGGTGGCGCATGGCGGCACAGCTATTTTGAGTGAGACGCCTGAGATTTATGGGGCTGAGCATTTGCTGACCCGCCGTGCCGTGCGGCTAGACGTTGCTGCCAAACTGATAGCGCGCATCAAATGGTGGGAGCACTACACCGAGATCAATGGCGGCGAGATGAACAATAATCCCTCGCCGGGCAACAAGGCAGGCGGCTTGACCACCATTTTAGAAAAATCACTGGGCGCAGTGGCCAAAGGCGGCACCAGTAATTTGCAGGCGGTGTGTGAATATGCCGAGCCGGTCACAGCGCATGGCTTTGTGTACATGGACACACCGGGCTATGACCCCGTCAGTGCCACTGGCCAAGTAGCTGGCGGCGCAAATTTGATCTGCTTTACCACCGGCCGCGGCTCGGCTTATGGCTGCGCGCCTTCGCCGTCGCTAAAGCTTGCGACCAACACAGCGCTATGGAATAAGCAAGAAGAAGACATGGACATCAACTGCGGCGAGATCATCGATGGCGATGCCACGGTGGCGGAGATGGGTCAACGTATTTTTGAGATGGTGCTAGCCACGGCTTCAGGCGCGCAGACCAAAAGCGAAAAGCATGGCTATGGGCAAAACGAGTTTGTGCCTTGGCAAGTGGGAGCCGTGATGTAGTATTTTTCATAAAAATTAATTTAGCATGTCAAAAACCCTCGCAGCTCAATATTTAGTTACTCAAGCAGCTTCTGTATTGATAGCATCTGGCTCATCACGACAAGAAGCTGAAACCGTCGCCAACAACCTGGTCATGGCCAACCTCAGCGGTCATGACTCGCACGGCATTGGCATGCTGCCGCGCTATGTGGATGCGGTACTGCAAGGCGATTTGATACCGAACGCGCCCGTGGCTACATTGCTGGATATCGGCAGCATACTGACCCTAAACGGCCAGCGCGGTTACGGCCAGGTGGTGGGCGAGCAGGCCATGCAATTGGGCATGGCGCGCGCCAAAACGCATGGCAGTTGCATCATGGGCCTTAGAGATGCGCACCACTTCGGGCGCATCGGCCACTTTGCTGAAATGGCGGTCGCCCAAGGACTGGTGTCAATTCATTTTGTCAATGTGCTGTCGCGTCCCATCGTCGCACCTTGGGGCGGCACCGATGGTCGATTTGGCACGAACCCGTTTTGTGTCGGCATACCGTTGGCGGGGCGTGAACCTTTTGTGTTGGATGTGGCAACCAGCACCGTGGCCCAAGGCAAGATGCGCGTGGCCTTCAACTCAGGCAAACAAGTCAAACCCGGCCTGTTGATCGACGAGCACGGCCTGCCTACCACCAATCCCGGCGTGGTGGTGGTGCCCCAGCCCAACGGGCTGCTGGGCGCCTTGACAACGTTTGGTGAGCACAAGGGATATGGGCTGGCGGTGGCCTGTGAGCTGCTGGGCGGTGCATTGAGTGGTGGTGGAACCTGGCACGGAGCGGCCAATGACAAGCGCGCAGTGATCAACAGCATGCTGACGATTTTGATCGACCCCGCCAAGCTGGGCACGCAGGCCGCGTTTGACCAGGAGGGCGCAGCCTTCATTGACTGGCTCAGGCAAAGCCCAGCAACCGCTGGCTTTGATGCGGTGCAAATTGCGGGTGATTTTGAGCGTTTAACGCGCTTGAAGCGCGAGAAAGACGGGATTGAGGTGGACGAGCAAACTTGGGCAGAGCTTACCGCTGCAGGCAAAAAAGTCGGAGTTGACTTGGCACTGCCGAACTAGACAGACGGCGACGCAACGTACGCTGCATAACCCCGCGCCCGCAGCTCACAAGCGGGGCAAGTCCCGCAGCCATAGCCCCAGACATGCCGCTGCTGCCTGTCACCCAAGTAGCAGGTGTGGGTGTGCTCCACAATCAAATCAACCAAAGCCCGCCCGCCGCCGGGCTGACATTCTTCACCAAGTGAATGCGCCAGCGTCCAGGTGTCGGCCTTGTCAATCCACATGAGCGGGGTTTCAATCAAAAAACGTTTGTCCATGCCGAGTGACAGCGCCAATTGCATCGCCTTGATGGTGTCATCGCGGCA
>JAYWFR010000272.1:0-7424 GCA_043778695.1 Polaromonas sp.
GTAATTGCTGGGGCAGCTGCTATCGCGGGGCAGCCGCTGCAGGGGCTGACGCGCCGCCAGCAGGCTCTGCGGGAGCGGCTGGCATGGCAAACTTGCCGCCGGCAGCAGTTGTCATGTACACCACGGCGCGGCCTATCTCGGTGTCGTTGTAGTCACCGCCGCCTTGCGCGCCCATCGCGCCCTTGCCTTTCAGGGCAGAGGTCAGCAAGGCGTCATAACCAGTTTTAATGCGCGGCGACCAGGCTGTAGCGTCACCGAATTTTGGCGAGCCAGCCAAGCCTACTGAGTGACACGCCGTACATTGCCCCTTGTAGACTTCTTCGCCTGTCTTAAGCGGCCGATTCGCATCACGGATCTCTACCGAGCCAATTTTTTGAATCCGCATAGCCAGCGCTTTTTCAGTATCGACTGCGCCGGGCGCAGTTTTATTCGCGGACGTGACGGAGTAGACCAAGCCAATGATGATAAAAATCGGCAATATAAAAAACAAAGCCGAAGCCGCCAGCAATTGGCCAGGCGTTTTGATCGGGCCAGTGTGGGCTTCGTCGTGACTGTCGGTGGCCGTGGTGTGGTCGTTAGCGCTCATGGCGTCCTCAAAAAACTAAAAATCAGGGGGCAAGGGTGGGGCTTTTTGGCGCGTGGAATTTTGTTGCACACGCAGCTTTCCATTATAAAGGGTTGCTTGGTGCCGGCTGACGCATGGGGCTGACTGCTGAAAGGCGCGCTGGTAGAATCAAAAGCGTAAAAGCGTTTAAGTGTTTCATAGTAGTTGCGGCTGTAGCTCAGTGGATAGAGTATTGGCCTCCGAAGCCAAGGGTCGTGGGTTCGATCCCCGCCAGCCGCACCAATGAAAAATATCGCTCCAAATTATTCGCGTGCCCATGCCAATGACCGCTCGAGCTGGCCGTTTTTGAGTTCGCGCATCCGTTAGGCATCTGAGGTGTATGTCGGCGATTTTGACCACCACCTGTTAAAGCTGGCATTGTCAAAATCACGTTTGTGCCTGACCCAACTCGGCCCGAGCCCTAAGTCGGCATCAAATGGTCAATTTCCTGCTGCATGGCCTGCACCAGTTGGGTGTACATCTTGAGCTTTTCAGATGTATCGCGTAGCCGTTCTGCGATGCGCAGTGCTATAGCAGACATCAGCTTGCTGGCGGTTTGTGGGTCGTCGTTACCCAACTTTTCCAAAGCTGCGCGGCTCAGCACAGCGCAGCGGGTGTCGATACTGGTGGTGCACGACGCTAGCCGGGCACGACCATCGACCAGGCCCATTTCGCCAATCAGACTGCCGGGCCCAAGCACTGTCACCGTAACTGGTGTGTGGCGGCTAACAACGATGTTTTCAACCACGACCTCGCCTTCGAGTAGCAGCAGCATAAATCCCGTGTCGCTGTCGTCGCCCTCTTTAATGAAGGTCGTGCCTTCGGCAATTTTGCGCGGCGTCATGTAGCTGACGACGGTAAAGGCTTCTTCGTAGGTCAACTGCATCAGTGCAGTAGGGGCTATCAGAAGTTTGGCGGCCAGATCGGCAGTGCTTGACCCCTCAATGGCGCGCATGCGCTGTTTGGCGTCTAGCTTTTCTGGTGCGGCCAATAAATTACCTCTTTTGCCACGAAACAAATTTTCAAACATGGTGTTTCCGGATGGGTGTTCAGCGCATAGTTGCTAGGCTGCGATAAAATCATAGTAACCCAAGGAGCGTTGCAGCGAAACCATCGTTTCGTGAGGCTTGGGTTGTTGATGATGTGAACTGCACATTTTGATAACGACGCTCACCTTTTATACACAAGGTGAGTTCCATGCGTCAGGTAAATAACACCCGCCCAGTCCCGTCCATGAAGCTTTCTGGCCTGGAGCCAGTGGACATCAGCACCAACAGTTTGTTCGTCAACATCGGCGAGCGCACCAACGTCACGGGCTCCAAAGCGTTTGCACGCATGATTTTGAATGGCGACTTTGAAGCTGCTTTGATCGTGGCCCGCCAGCAGGTGGAAAACGGCGCGCAAATCATCGACATCAACATGGACGAAGCCATGCTGGACAGCGAAGCGGCGATGGTGCGGTTTTTGAATTTGATAGCCAGCGAGCCCGATATCGCCAGGGTTCCCATCATGATTGACAGCTCCAAATGGAGCGTGATCGAAGCTGGCCTGCGCTGCATTCAGGGCAAGGGCATCGTCAATTCAATTTCGATGAAAGAAGGGCTGGTGCCTTTCAAACACCAAGCAAAATTGCTCAAACGCTATGGCGCGGCGGCGGTGGTGATGGCGTTTGACGAAAAGGGCCAGGCTGATACCTATGAGCGCAAGGTTGAAATTTGCGAGCGCGCCTACCGCGTGCTGGTTGACGAGCTGGGCTTTCCGCCCGAAGACATTATTTTTGATCCGAACGTATTTGCGATTGCCACCGGCATTGAAGAGCACAACAACTACGCGGTCGATTTCATCAACGCGACGCGCTGGATTAAAGAAAATTTGCCGGGCGCCAAAGTATCAGGGGGCGTCAGCAATGTGAGCTTTAGCTTTCGGGGCAACGACCCAGTGCGTGAGGCGATTCACACCGTGTTTCTGTACCACGCCATCAAGGCCGGCATGGACATGGGCATCGTCAACGCCGGCATGATGGGCGTGTACGATGACCTGGAGCCGACGCTGAAAGAGCGAGTTGAAGACGTGGTGTTAAATCGTCGGCCGGATGCTGGCGAGCGCTTGGTTGAAGTGGCTGAGACCGCCAAAAGCGGTGCCAAAGATGACAGCAAACGCAACGAGTGGCGCAACCTCGAAGTGCGCGCCCGCCTGTCGCACGCGCTGGTTCACGGCATGAACGAGTTCATCGTGCCAGACACCGAAGAGGTGTGGAAGCTGATTGAAGCCGACGGCGGCCGGCCGCTGCACGTGATTGAAGGCCCGTTGATGGACGGCATGAACGTGGTCGGCGATTTGTTTGGCCAGGGCAAAATGTTTTTGCCGCAGGTGGTGAAAAGCGCGCGCGTGATGAAGCAGGCCGTGGCGCATTTGCTGCCCTACATCGAGGCTGAAAAACTGCTGCTGGAAGCCGCGGGTGGCGACGTGAAGACCAAAGGCAAAATCATCATTGCAACCGTCAAAGGCGACGTGCACGATATTGGCAAAAACATCGTCACCGTGGTGCTGCAATGCAATAACTTTGAGGTGGTGAACATGGGCGTGATGGTGCCGTGTCACGAGATTTTGGCGCGCGCCAAGGTCGAAGGCGCAGACATTGTGGGCCTGAGCGGTTTGATCACCCCCAGCCTGGAAGAAATGCAGTACGTGGCCGCCGAGATGCAAAAAGACGATCACTTTCGCATCAAGAAAATCCCGCTGCTGATTGGCGGCGCAACTTGTTCCCGCGTGCACACGGCCGTCAAAATCGCGCCGCATTACGAAGGCCCTGTTGTGTATGTACCTGACGCATCGCGCAGCGTGAGCGTGGCGCAAAGTTTGTTAAGCGACAACGCTAGCAAATACATTGACGAGCTGAACAGCGATTACGCCCAGGTGCGGCTGCAGCACGCCAATAAAAAACAAACGCCGATGTGGACACTTGCCAAGGCACGCGCCAACGCGACGGTGGTTGATTGGTCAAGCTACACACCGCCAGTGCCCAAGTTCATCGGTCGCCGTGTATTTAAAAACTTTGACCTGGCCGAGTTGGCTAAATTCATTGACTGGGGTCCGTTCTTTCAAACCTGGGATTTGGCGGGGCCCTTCCCGGCGATTTTGAAAGACGAGGTGGTCGGAACAGAGGCGGTTCGTGTGTACGCTGATGCCAAACGAATGCTGAACCGGTTGATTGAAGGCCGCTGGTTAACGGCCAGTGGCGTGATGGGTTTGTACCCCGCCAACAGCGTGGGTGACGACATTGAAATCTACACGAACGAGACCCGCAACGAAGTCGCCATGACTTGGCACGGCCTGCGCCAGCAGTCGGAGAAAACGGCGATTGACGGCGTGATGCGGCCCAGCCGCTGCCTGGCTGACTTTGTGGCTCCGAAAATAATTACTCCTGAATTGATAGCTGCTCGTGCAGATAATACCTGGGCTAGAGGCCAAAATTACACCCAAGAAGTGGTTGTAACAGCTCAAATCGCCGACTATATTGCCGTTTTTGCTGTCACAGCAGGGCTGGGCGCTGAAAAGAAGGAAAAATACTTTCAGGACGACAACGACGACTACTCATCCATCATGCTCAAGGCGCTGGCCGATCGACTGGCTGAGGCCTTTGCCGAGTGCATGCACCAGCGCGTGCGACAGGACTTATGGGGCTATGCAACCAACGAATCGCTCGAAGTCAGCGACTTGATCAATGAAAAATACCAAGGCATTCGTCCCGCTCCCGGTTACCCGGCTTGCCCTGACCACAGCGTGAAAAAAGACATGTTCGAGCTGCTGGGTGCATCTGACATTGGCATGGCGTTGACAGAAAGTTTGGCCATGACGCCTGCCGCCAGCGTCAGCGGCTTCATGCTCAGCCACCCGGACAGCACGTATTTCAACGTCGGCAAAATTGGTGATGATCAATTACAAGACTTGGCCAAGCGGCGAGGCGAGAGAGCCGAAGATTTAGCGCGCCTGCTGGCACCGAATTTATAGTCGACTTGCGGTCGGCGGTGCCGCGCGCTTGACGGTGGCTTTACAAAATGACACGAGGCTTTACAGTACGCAGTGGTCTTTTTTCAGTGCTCACACGTTGAAGTGAAGGGGTAAGGTGTTTGATTGGTTTCAGGCGCTTTGATTCTTTGTCTTTTATGGAGGGCATTTGCCATGAATACTGCGACTGACATCGTTCAACCAAGCCAGCCAATGTCTTCTAACGCTAAACCTTTGTGGGCAGCGGTTGGTATTTTGGGGGCGGCCGTGCTGGCGATGGGCGGCACGATGATTTACCAAGGACGTGGCATAGCGCCCGCTGCGCAAGTGGCGGCAGTGGCCTCTACATCTGCTGCGATGACGTCGGAATTTACCAAGCCTGCGGTGGCAGTGTCTGCTGCTAGGTCTAGCGCAGGCGGCACCAACCCCGCTGACGACATGATTGAAAAACCCAGCGTTCAACCCGCCAAACCTGCGCCTGTGCCAGCCAAAAAAGTGGTCAGGCCCGCGCCCCAGCCCAGGCCTTCGCTCGCCCCCAGCACGGCAGGTGTCGCGCCCTCACCAGCGCCCACGCCTACGCCAGTAGCGGTCGTTGCCGCGCCAATTTGCAGTAATTGCGGCTCTATTGAGTCGGTAACTCAGGTTGAACGAACCACCAAGGCAGATGGCCCGGGTGTAGGGGCGGTCGCGGGCGGCGTTGCCGGCGCGGTGCTAGGTCATCAGGTCGGCAACGGTAACGGGCGAGCGGTGGCGACCATTCTGGGCGCTATCGGCGGAGGCTTTGCCGGAAACGCAATTGAGAAGAACTTGAAAAAGGAAACGGTTTACCAAGTAGGTGTGCGGATGGACGACGGCTCACGCCGCACAATTGAAGTTGCTCAGGCACCTGCGATGGGCAGCAAAGTGACGGTTGAAGGTGCTGGCCTGCGTAGCAACGACGGGACGATATACCGCTCCGCTGCGTCAGCGGCGCAACGCACCAATCAACCTGTCCCGACTTACCAGATGCCTTGAATCTTGGGGTAGCCAATTTTGGGGTGCGCAGCTTGACTGTTGAAAGCCTCGTAGCAGAAAGCGAACGCTTTTTGACGACTTTTGCGGGTGGTTGCCTGACCTTTAGGCGGCTTTTGAATCGTCCCTGATCTGGCTGCGCTTCGGGTCTAGACGACCGTCCGTGATGCCACAGCCACCTGTGTGCCCGCTGTAAAACCGAGGTAATTTCATTCCTTGCAAGCTGCTTGCCTGCAACAAGTAGCTTGTTGTTGCAAATTGTTGGACACACTCGACGCCACGGTTTTTTGCGTTAACTGCTCGGCTTGTACTTAAGTGGCGGTGCTTGGGCTGAGCTCTGCTGTGAAGTAAAGCACCATTCACGGTTCATTTATCCAATTTTTTTTTACCCATCAGCCCTTTCCTCAGACTGTCACTTAATTGTCGGACAGACTTCTTATGTGGCTTAAAAGTTATTGCAGAAAAAGGTCAGGGCGAAAAAATGACATAGATCATTGTGTTGCGACGGTTTTTTGTTAAATCACGCCGCTTAAGCACTTGATACGTTGGATTATTGTGATTTTTTACTCATTCATGTGAGTTTTAGAGCTTTCTAGTGAAATGCCTTGTTACTAATCAAGCTTGCGCTCATAGAATACTGTCAGGAATTTAATGTCATGGGTCTTTACTTTGATCACTAGGTAGCTTTTTTGAATTCATTAAGAGCGCATTGCTCTTTTATTTTTTTGTTGCGGTCTGTTCGCCGGATCCACCACTTGGTGGCGTTCGCCCTTCTTTCGTTTTTGTGTGTTTTTACGGCAACCGGCGTTTTCGCGCAAAGCCAGGTCACCAACACGGCAGTTATATCGCCGCCGCTAAGCGTTACCAACACTAACTCTTCTTTATCCTGCGTTAACCAAACCTGTTCGGCTGTAGACACTGACACAGTCGGTCTGTCAAGACCAACCATTTCTAAAAGCTTTTCGTTGAGCACTATCAGTGCTGGCGGCACGGCGCTGCTGACGATTTCCATATCCAACACGCACGCTTTGGTGTCAGCAACGCTGACGGCTCCATTCACAGACACTTACCCTGTTGGGCTTGTCAACACCTCTCCATCGGTAACCACAACTACCGGCTGTAGCGGTGGGTTGGTTTCGGCGGTAGCGGGTGCTGGTTTCCTGACGCTTCCCGTTGGAACGGTGATACCTCAAGCCTCAAGTTGTACGTTGACCGCCGTCGTCACAAGCTCGGTCGCTGGAACCATCACGAACACGATTGCCTCGGGTTCTCTAACCACCTCCGTCGGTACCAATTCGGCGACTGTGACCGCTGTGCTTGGAGTTAATTCGAGCGCCGACTTGACCACCACCAAGGTCGCCAGCGGCCCAGCGGTGCAGGGCTCAACCATCAGCTACACCGTGACAGTGGTCAACCTGGGCCCGAGCACCGCCCAAAACGTGACCATCAGCGACGTCTTAAGCGCCGGGCTTACTTACATCGCCGCTAGCGGCGTAACCAACGGCAACGTCGCCGTTGCCAGCGCCGGGCAGAGCACCACTGCTGGTACCACAAGTTTGGCGTTGGGTCAGACTCTGACGCTGGTACTCAGCGCCACTGTGACAGCGGCCAGCGGCACCGTAACCAACACCGCAGGCGTCAGCGCCACCACGGCCGACCCGACCCCAAACAATACCACCACCGTGGCCAGCCCGGTGGTTACCAAAGCCGATTTGGCCATCACGATCAGCGCCCCGGCCAGCGGCACACCCGGCCAGACCATCACGGCCACCGTGACCATCGTCAACAACGGCCCGAGCAC
>JAYWFR010000273.1:0-7417 GCA_043778695.1 Polaromonas sp.
GAACGCAGCTGAGTTAGCGCTACGGTCTCGTGCCGCTCAATCGGATACGGCATGCGCCAGTTAAAGCCAGCGTCGCGTGTGCCTTTGAGTTCGCCGAAGCGGGTGATGACGGCTTGCTGGCCCTCTTGCACGATAAAAAAACCAGTGCCCAACCAAATCAACACGGCGACAGCAGCAATCAGGCCAACACCTATGCCTGCGCTTTTCATGTCCGGCTGGAACCCACCACCCGGCGGTGTTCCGCCGCCACCGCCGTTGTTTCCTGTTGGCCGCCCGCGCGCGTTTTTATTGCCGCCAAACAGACCATTGAGCTTTTTATTGAAGTCACGCCAGAGCTCGTCCAGATCAGGCGGGCCTTGGTTTGCGCCTTTTGGACGGGGGCGTTGTTCGGGCGCTGGTGCTGGGCTTTCTGGCTCGGCCTTTGGCCTGCCGTCGCCCTCAAGCGGCGCGCCAGCTGCAGGCTTATCACCATCACGGCCCCAACGGTTGTCATTGAGGTTAAAAACGCCAATCGCTTGGTGTTTCAATCGAGTTAGGCGTGACGCCAAAGTCTGCAGCACGGGGTTTATGTTCATGAGATCTTGCTCTGTTTTTCGAAACTTCGGTATTGTGCCTAATTCGCACGCTTGCTTAGACAACGGCCTCATAAAACTCGCGGGAATCCGGGAGATTGGGGGCATTTATTGGCATGGCTTGCGCATGGGAAAGCAGCAGCTGCCTGAGTTGCGGCAAACCGTCAGCTGTTTGCGCGCTCACAAAAACGCGCTCTACCCGCCGAGTGCTGTCAGAAAACGCATCTTTAACTTCAAACATATCGGTCAAATGCAGCGGCCACTGCGACTTTTCAAGGGCATCGAGCTTGTTGAAGACCAAAATTTGCGGGACGTCCGCCGCGCCAATTTCGTCAAGCACGCGTTGCACCTGCTCGATCTGCTCCAAGTAATCTGGGTTTGACGCATCAATGACATGCAGCAGCAAATCCGCGTCAGCGGCTTCTTGCAAAGTGGCCGCAAACGCGTCAACCAGCCCGTGCGGCAAATCACGAATGAAACCGACCGTGTCTGAAAGAGACGCCTGCCGCTGCACATCACCCAAATATAGCTGCCGCGTGGTGGTGTCCAGCGTGGCAAATAACTGGTCGGCTACATAGGTCCTGGCTTTGACCAGTGCATTGAACAACGTTGATTTACCCGCATTGGTGTAGCCAACCAGCGAGACACTGAAGGCGTTGCGCCTGCCGCGTTGGCGGCGCTGAGTTTGGCGCTGTTTTTTGACCTTGTCCAGACGCTCTTTGCAGCGCTTGATGGCTTCGCCAATCATGCGTTTGTCCAATTCAATTTGCTTTTCACCCGGGCCACCGCGCACACCCGCTCCACCGGTTTGGCGCTCCAAGTGCGACCAGCGACGTACCAGCCGGGTCGATGAATACTGCAAGCGCGCTAACTCCACCTGCAGTTTGCCTTCGTGACTGCGCGCACGCTGGCCAAAAATTTCCAAAATCAATAGCGTTCTGTCGTTAACAGGTAACTCCAGATGACGCTCCAGGTTGCGCTGTTGCGCCGGACTTAAGGCCTGGTCAAACAGCACTTCAGTTGCACCTAACTGCTGAGCCAGCATTTTGATTTCGTCAGCTTTGCCGCTGCCGATGAATAATGCAGAGTCTGGAGCACGCCGCTTGCACGTCACGCGCCCGACAGGCTCTAAGCCGGCTGTTTGCGCCAGCAGGCCGAGTTCGTATAGTTCACGATCGAAGTTGGGAAGACCCAAATCGACCCCGACCAAAATGGCCAGCGGCCTGATACTTTTTACGTCAGTAAGCAAGCTGGCGGAGCTCAGTTTGCTGGGCTTTCGTCGGGGTTGGCTGCTGCAAAATTCACAGCGCGGCCCGGCACGATGGTAGAGATGGCGTGCTTGTAAACCATTTGCGTCACTGTATTGCGCAGCAACACCACATACTGATCGAAAGACTCAATTTGGCCTTGTAATTTAATCCCATTGACGAGATAAATCGAAACAGGAACGTGCTCTCTACGCAGTGTATTGAGAAAGGGATCCTGGAGTAACTGGCTTTTGTTGTTGCTCACGATATGTTCCGTGTTCAAGAGTTAAGAGAGCCACACAATATCACAGCCAACTGGCAGCGAATGTAGGTCTAGGCCGATTCCTTAGCTTTAAAAGGGTTTGTTGATGTTTTCATTTGGATGCGCATAGGTGTGCCGGTCAAGTCAAACTCTTTACGAAAACGCCCCTCAAGGTAGCGCTTGTACGACTCACTGACATGCTCCAGCGAATTGCCATGCACGATGATGATAGGCGGGTTCATGCCGCCCTGGTGGGCATAACGCAGCTTGGGCCGAAACACCCCCACCCGCTGCGGCTGCTGAAACTGCACAGCCTCTAGCAGCAAACGCGTTAACACCGGGGTCGACATTTTGCGATTGGCTGACGCGTGCGCTTGAGCGATGGACTTCCACACGGGACCTAGCCCTTGGCGCTTGATAGCCGAGATGTAGTGAATGGCGGCAAATTTCAGAAACCCAAGTCGGGTTTCGACTGATCGAGCCAAAGTCTCACGCTGGTAAGCATCCACCGCATCCCACTTATTGATGGCCAGCACCACGGCGCGGCCACTTTCCAAGATGTAGCCCGCAATGTGCGCGTCTTGATCTGTGACGCCTTGAGTGGCGTCAAGCAACAGCAGTGTCACGTTGCAATTTTCAATGGCTTGCAGCGTTTTGACGACCGAGAACTTTTCTATAGCCTCAAACACTTTGCCTTTGCGGCGCAAACCCGCAGTGTCGATCAGCTCAAACTTTTGCCCGGCCCGTTCAAACGGAACTGAAATCGCATCGCGCGTCGTGCCCGGCAAGTCAAACGCCACCAAGCGCTCTTCACCCAGCCAGGTGTTGATCAACGTTGACTTACCAACATTGGGCCTGCCAGCAACTGCCAGCTTGATGATGGACGGATCTTGTGGTTCGGGGTCGTCGCCTGCTTCAGGCAACTGTAGAAGTTCAAGAGCGGTGTCAATCAATGTGCGCATCCCCTGGCCATGCGCAGCTGACACACCCAACACCTGACCTAAGCCAAGCTCAAAAAACTCGGACAACTGGACGCCCTCCAACATGCCCTCGGCCTTGTTGGCTGTCAGCACCGTCGGCTTGCCCAGCTTGCGCAGGTATTTGCCAATATCGTAATCTTGAGCGCTGACCCCAGCTCTGGCGTCGACCACAAACACCACCACATCTGCCTCAGCCACCGCTTGACGGGTTTGCTTGGCCATTTCCTTGTAGATGCCGCTTTGCGCATCGGGCTCAAAGCCGCCCGTGTCAATGACGATGTATTCGTGGCTACCCAAATTACCGTTGCCATAGTGGCGGTCGCGGGTCAACCCGGCAAAATCAGCAACGATGGCGTCGCGTGTTTTTGTCAAGCGGTTAAAGATGGTGGATTTGCCTACATTGGGGCGGCCAACAAGGGCAATAACGGGTTTCATTTAAGCATTTCATCTGACCTGACGGTCAATCAATTTCGCAGTGAGTTACTCAGGCACAAAGCCGAAAATTGCACCGTTACGCGTCACCGCCACCAACGTATTGCCGACCAACACAGGGGCGGCGACAATAGCTGAGCCATCTGTCGTCAAGCGGTTCAGCAATGCGCCGTTGTCGCGCGACAGCAGATGGATGACACCGGCAAAGTCGCCAATCGCCACCGAACGGCCCACCACAAGCGGCGCAGTCAAGTTGCGGTAGCGCAGAACATCGGTCGTCCACGCACGCTCGCCATCGGCGCGATTCCAGGCTTGAACCACGCCATCAGCCTCCGTCCCAAACAGGCGTTTGTCGTCTCCGTGAATGCCTTGCGAGCCGTTGGCGGACTTAGACCAAAGCAAGTTGCCTCTGGCTGCATTGACACAGCCAACAGCTGCCTGAAAGGCTCGGGCGCAGACAACATCACCGTCGCGGCTGACGCGGCCGACCAAGTCAACCAAGCGTTCAACATCGTTAACGCCGCGCGGCGATGCGATGGGTGCCTCCCAACGAATATTGCCGTTGGATGGATTCAAGCCGGCCAAACGACCCGACAGCCCAACCACCAGGGTATCGCCCACTGCCAGCATGACGCCGGATTGTTTGAGCACTAGGGGCTCATTAGGGCGTTGCTGGGTCCACAACTTGCGCCCAGTCTGGCCGTCAAAAGCGTTAACAGAGCGGTCTGCAGCGAGCACAAACACCCGGCCACCTGCCACAAACGGCGCAGTGTAGGCCTGGGCGCTGATTTTTTGCCGCCAAATTTCACGCCCGTCAGAAAACGCCACCACCTCATTGGTCTGGGTCACCACCGACGAAATTTTGCCGTCGCTGCCCACGCCGGCAGCGATCGGCGCACCCGCATTTGCGCGCCACACGTCAGCGCCCGTGCGTGCGTCGATGGCGGCAACAGAGCCGTCGCCACCAGCGACAAAAACAGTCGCGCCAACCACTGCTGTGTCGAGGGAGAAGTTCACTGACCCAATTCGGGAAACCCAAGCCTGCTTTGCCAACACGTCGCCGCTGACGGCTTGCAGAGCGGCAGGTTGAGGTTTGGCCGGGCTGGTGAAGTAGGACATCGCTGAGCAACCCGTCAACAGGATGGACAGTACACAAGATGCTATTAAAATAGAAGCTGCTGGCGCCCTGTAATTGTGGGCGCTAGGCTCGAATGACCTATAAAGTCTCATTTTTTGACCTCCGTTGCAGGTGCCGTCACCGCTGCCGGGTCAACGCCAAGGGAATTGAGCTTGACCTCAACCAGACGTCGATACTCGGCGCGTTCGTCCAGCCCTTTGTAGGCTTTTTCGTACTCCGACTTGGCCTCGATCTTTTTTCCCTGAATAAGAAAAATGTCCCCTCGGCGGTCACTGGCGAGTGGAGCGAAATCTTTAGAGAATGTGCTCGAGAGTGTTTTTAATGCTTCATCGTAAGCTTTGGTTTCAAGCAAAATACCGGATAGCCGCAGCTTTGCTATCGATTGAAAGCCTTCATCTTTGCCTTTGTCGGCCACCCAAATCAGAGCTGCTTTTGCAGCATCCAGATTACCTTTGTCGTAGTAAGCCTTGGCTGACAGCAGACCCGCCTGCTCCGCGTACACAGTACCGCTAAAACGGTCCTTCATGTCCGCTACCGAACGATCAATCCGGGGAATGTCGCCAGCCTGAACAGCACGCTCGACCTCGTCGTACATGACGGACGCCTGCGATGACTGTTTGGCCTGCCAATATTGGTAACCGTTCCAGGCGGCAACAGTGCCAAACACGGCGATCATTGTCCACGTGATGAGGTTGCCGTATTGCTTCCAGAAGTGCTTGAGTTCGGCAAGTTGCTCTTGCTCTTCCAAATCGAGGTGTTGTGCCATAAAAGTAGTTTTGGAAAATCTATTTTAAAAACCAATAAAGGACACCTGACGAGGAGTCCGCGAAATGGCACGATTGTAGAGGCCTGCGGTACGCCTCAAGTGGGTAGCAGTTCGAGCTAAGGCAGTAAAAGCCGCGCCCAGTTAGCCACATCGTCCAGCCTCTGGATGGTTTGCGTATCGGCCTGTTGACCATCCGCCGTCCCGCGAAGCGGCTTTAGAGCAACGCAGCCCTGCGCCAGCTCGTCGGCTGCGAAGATTAATGCAAACCTTGCGCCGCTGCCGTCAGCCTTTTTGAACTGCGACTTCATGCTGCCCATACCGTCCAGGCTCAAGCCAGAATGCATTTGCACGCTGATACCAGCCGACCTTAACTGTTGCAACACCTTGAGGGCAACCGACACGGCCGATGACTCGGGTATCACAGCATAGGCGTCGGGTGCAGGCACGGGGACATCGTTGCCTTGCTCCTTGATGAGCTCCAGCACACGCTCAACGCCCAGTGCCCAGCCCACCGCTGGCGCAGGCTTGCCGCCAATTTGCTCGATCAAGTAATCGTAGCGGCCACCGCCACAAATCGTGCCCTGGGAACCTAAACTCGTTGTCACGAACTCAAACACGGTAAGGTTGTAGTAGTCCATGCCGCGCACCAAGCGCGGGTTGATGCGATAGGCAACACCGTTCGCGTCAAGCATGGTCCTGACGCTGTTGAAGTGCTTGAGCGACGCCTCGTCTAAAAAATCAATGAGCTTGGGAGCTGCCTCTAACATGGCCTGCATGGCTGGATTTTTACTGTCGAGCAAGCGCAGCGGGTTGCTGTGCAACCGACGCTTGGACTCCTCGTCCAACACGTCGCTGTGCGCTTCAAAATAGGCGATCAACGCGCTGCGATGCTGCTGGCGCTCGTCTGGCTGTCCCAAGCTATTCAGCTCCAGGCTGACATCTTTTAAGCCCAGCTCTTTCCACAGAGCGTCAGCCAGCAAAATCAATTCGGCGTCGAGCTCCGCGCCTGGAAAACCAAGCGCCTCTGCGCCGATTTGGTGAAACTGCCGATACCGCCCACGCTGCGGGCGCTCATGGCGAAACATCGGGCCCATGTAATACAGGCGTTTACCGCCTTCATAAAGCATCGAGTGCTCGGCTACGGCACGCACCACGCCAGCGGTGTTTTCAGGCCGCAGAGTTAGCGCCTCACCGTTGAGCTTGTCTTCAAAAGAGTACATCTCTTTTTCAACAATGTCCGTCACAGAGCCCAGGCCGCGAACGAACAGCGGCGTGGGCTCAACAATCGGTGTGCGGATGTTGCGGTATGCGTAGCGCGCCATCAGTGTGCGGACTTTTTCTTCCAACCATTCCCAGCGCGCTGAATCAGGTGGCAAGATGTCGTTCATGCCCTTCACGGCAACTAATTTTTCAGCCATGATTTATTGCAAATTTGGTTATGCAGCTTCAGCAACGGGCTTACCGAAGCGTTTTTCAATGTAGTTTTCAACAATCGCGTGAAACTCTTGGGCAATGTTGTCACCCCGCAGCGTCACGCTTTTTTCGCCATCAATATAAACAGGTGCAGCCGGTGCCTCGCCCGATCCCGGCAAGCTGATGCCAATGTCAGCGTGTTTGCTTTCGCCGGGGCCGTTGACGATGCACCCCATGACGGCGACTTTCATCTTTTCAACGCCCGGGTACTTGGTGCGCCAAACTGGCATTTGCGCCCGCAAAAAGTCATCGATCTGCTGCGTCAACTCCTGGAAGGTGGTGCTGGTGGTGCGGCCACAGCCTGGGCACGCGGTCACGCTGGGGTTGAAGCTGCGCATGCCAAGTGCTTGCAAAATTTCCGATGCAATCACTACTTCTTGCGTGCGCGCTTCACCGGGCTGCGGCGTTAGAGACACGCGGATCGTGTCGCCAATGCCCTCTTGCAGCAAAACAGCCAAGGCGGCGGCGGATGCCACCGTGCCTTTGGTACCCATGCCGGCTTCTGTCAGGCCCAAATGCAGGGCATAGGTATCTCGCCTGGCGAGTT
>JAYWFR010000274.1:0-3100 GCA_043778695.1 Polaromonas sp.
CACAGGTTGCGGGCGCTGATTCTGGAAGACTTGGCGCGTTACCCTGAGTCGTCCAGCGGAGACATCAACCGGCGTATTGGGGCCGAGATTTCGGCCAGAACCGTGAAGCGGGCTTTGGACGAGTTGTTAAGTACTGCGGAAGTTGCCTATGCGGGGGAGCGGCGGTGGCGGCGTTATCGTTTAAGCGACGCACTCTCTAATGGACAAAAGAGTGGAGAGTTTTCATGAACGCCATGGGCTCTGCACCATATAAATTCTCTAAGTGGTTGATATTTAATGGATTTTATAAAGGCCATTCTTTGAGTTTGTCTTTTATGAGCTATTGCTTTGTCCAATAGAAATAGCCCATGGCCTACACCAACATCAACAGCGAAGACCGTCTGGTGAGTGACCTGCTGCTGCGTCGCTTGATGAGCGGAGAATTGGCGGTATGACCACGCAAAAGAAAATCGTCATCATCGCGGGCCCCAACGGGGCCGGTAAAACGACGTTTGCCCGCGAGTTTTTGCCTTTTGACGCGCACTGCCCTATCTTCGTCAATGCGGACCTGATCGCCGCTGGCATTGCACCGTTTCAGCCTGAAACTGTGGCCTTTCGGGCGGGCAGGTTGATGCTGCAAGAGCTGGCGTACCATACCGCCGAGGGGCGCAGTTTTGCTTTTGAAACCACGCTTTCAGGCCGCACCTACGCACCCATGATCGATACCTGGCGTGCCAATGGCTACACCGTGAAATTGATCTTTCTGTCACTGGTTTCAAGCGACGAGGCCGTCGCCCGCGTGGCAAACCGTGTCCGCCAGGGTGGGCACAACATTCCGGCGGAGCCTATTCGCCGCCGGTTTACGTCAGGCCTGCTTCATTTCCGTGACACCTATCGGCACCGAGTCGACTTCTGGCAGATGTTCGACAATAGTGGCGACAGCCCACAGTTACTCGAAGAAGGAGCAAATCCATGAGTGCCGCATTGCAAGCGCCAATCGTTTCCCGACTTTCGGATGCCGACATGCAAGCGGTACCCGCCGCTTTGGCGCGTGCCGCCCTTCGTGCCCGTGAACTTGCAGCACTCACGGGTACGCCCCTGGTGGTTGCCCGAGATGGTAAATTGATCGAAGCAGCGGTTCCGCTTGGCGACACAAAACCAATGAATGGTGTTTCGCCCGTTCAAAAATTGGTGACATCAGCAGCCGCATCGGCCCGGAGGCAAGTCGGTCGCAACTGAAGCGGGCTTTGACGGAGTTGGCAGGCTTTGCTGTCGTGGTCATGGAAGGCGAACGCAGGGGTGTGCGTTACAGGCTGGCGGTTGAAAAATGATGCATGTTCATTTGGCTCAAATAGCCTCTAATCGCCGCCAATATTGAGGTGTACTGAGCCAAACAACCAGACACAGCGTTGCTAAGCCATTGTTTTTAATAATGTTTTCAATTTTCCACGCGTGGAAAATGAGCCAAATCTGAGCCCACAGTTGAGCCAAGTGGCCCCAAGAGTGCCAAGGGTCTCCAGGAAACCCATCCATGGCGGGGAACTCGGTAGTATTATCTTTGCTTGAAATTGGTATTACCCTGAGGCATCCATGAACACATTGACGCTGAAAATTCCCGAATCGCTGGACGCTGCCTTGCAACTGGCCAGCGCACGGCGGCGGATGACCAAGTCGGCCGTGGTGCGTGAGGCGCTGGAGACGGTGCTGGCCGATGAACTGCGGCAAACCACGCCAGCGGCCAACTGGGTGGACCGTTGGCGCGGCGTATTGGGCAGCAACGAAGCCAACCCCTGCGCAGACGCGCGCGTGGCGCACATCCTGCGCAAGCACCTGCGCTGATGCGGCTGCTGCTCGACACCAACATCATTCTGGATGTCGTTTTTCAACGGCCCGGCGAACATGTTTCGTCGGCGTTGATTACCTCTTGCGGGCCGCAAAACCAGGCGCTGCTGGCTTGGCATTCGGTGGCTACGCTGGCCTACCTGATAGAGCGCGAACGCAATGCGGCCATGGCACGTGATGTCATCACCGATTTGTTGACCTGGGCACAGGTGGCCACCACCGGCCATGCCGATGCACTTCAAGCGCTGCAATTGCCGATGCCAGATTTTGAAGATGCCTTGCAGGTGTGCGCCGCCCTGGCCTGTGGTGCGGACTACGTCATCACCCGCAACCAGCGGGACTTTGTGAAATCGCCCGTGCCTGCGTTAACGCCTGAAGAGTTTCTGGCGCGCCATCCATTGATATTGATGTAAGCAGCCCATGGCCTACACCGACATCAACAGCGAAGACCGTCTGGTGCAGGCCACCTTTGCCGGGCATCTGGAAAAGACGCTGGGTTGGGACAGCGTCTACGCCTGGAACCAGGAGACCTTTGGCCCCACCGGCACGCTGGGTCGCAGTAGCGAACGCGATGTGGTGCTGGTGCGTGACCTGCGCGCTGCGCTGGTCAAACTCAACCCGCAACTGCCGCCGGGTGCGATTGAAGAGGCCATTGCCAAGCTGACGCACCACGACTTCTCGCGCACGCTGCTGCAGCACAACCAGGCGTTTTACAAGCTGGTGCGCGACGGCGTGCCGGTAAGTTACCGCAATGCCCAGGGCCAGCTTTGCCATGCGCAGGCGACCGCAATTGACTTTCGCAACGCCGGCAACAACCGCTTTCTGGTGGTGCGCGAACTCAAAATTACCGGGCTGCGCACCCCCAACTACAACCGCCGGGCCGACCTGGTGTGTTTTGTCAATGGCCTGCCGCTGGTGTTTATTGAACTCAAGGCGGTGTACAAAAACATCCGTGCCGGTTTTGATGGCAATTTGCGCGACTACCTGGACGAGAACGTGGTGGCCCATGCGTTTCACCACAACGCGTTTTTGATTGTGAGCAATGGCGACAACGCGCGCTTTGGCTCCATCACCAGCACCTGGGAGCATTTTGGCGAGTGGAAGCGGCTGGACGAAAAAGACATGGGCAGTGTGGCCGCCGAGGTGCTTCTTAACGGCATGCTGGCCAAAGTCCGTTTGTTGGATATTGTTGAAAACTTCATCCTCTTCGACGCCAGCAAGCCGGGGACCGTGCGCAAGGTGGTGGCGCGCAACCACCAGTTACTGGGCGTGAACCAGG
>JAYWFR010000275.1:0-41381 GCA_043778695.1 Polaromonas sp.
GGCCGCCGCCATGACGATTGTTGAGCCGGTTAGCAACGGGCTGGGCAGCGACTCGTTTTGCATCGTGTGGGACGGCAAAGCCTTGCATGGCCTGAACGCTTCTGGCCCGGCGCCGCAAGCGTGGACGCCAGAGTACTTTCACAGCAAGTACCCTGGCACCCACACCCCGCCCAAGCGCGGTATGGACTCTGTCACTGTGCCTGGCGCGGTGGCTAGTTGGGCAGCGCTCAGCGAGCGATTTGGCAAGCTGCCGTTTGCAGACCTGATGCTGCCCGCCATCGACATTGCCGAGCGCGGCTATTTGCTACCGCCCGTGGTGCAGCAAAAGTGGGAAGCCGCCACGCCTGAACTGCAAGGCATGCCCGGCTTTGCCAATGCCTTTTTGCCACATGGTCGCGCGCCCGCAGTCGGCGAGCTGTTTCAATTCAAGGCGGCTGCCAAAGGCTTGCGGGCCATTGCCGAATCAAAAGGCCAAGCGTTCTACAAAGGCGCAATCGCTCAGGCCGTTGTCAAATTTTCGCAAGCTAATGGCGGCAGCCACACGCTCAAAGATTTTGAAAACTACCAGCCAGAATGGGTCAAACCGATTGCCAAGCACTACCGGGGCCACACGCTGCATGAAATTCCGCCCAACGGCCAAGGCATAGCCGCACTGATTGCGCTCGGTATTTTGGGCAACTTTGATGTGGCCAGCATGGCGCTAGACGGCGCTGATTCGCAGCACTTGCAAATTGAAGCCATGAAGCTGGCCTTTGCCGATGTGTACAAATACGTGGGCGACCCGTCGTCGATGGCGGTGACGCCCGAGCAAATGCTGGATGACACTTATCTGGCCAGCCGTGCCAAACTGATCGACATGAAAAAGGCGCAGGATTTTGGGGCGGGTAATCCCGTCAAGGGCGGCACGATTTACTTGAGCACGGCGGACGAGGACGGCATGATGGTCAGCTTTATTCAAAGCAATTACATGGGCTTTGGTTCGGGCTGCGTCGAGCCTGAGTTTGGCATCAGCCTGCAAAACAGGGGTCATGGTTTTAGCCTGGATGCTGGCATCAACCAGGTCGCTCCGGGCAAGCGGCCGTTTCACACCATCATTCCAGCATTTTTGACCAAAGACGGCAAACCCGTCATGTCCTACGGCGTGATGGGTGCCAATATGCAGCCGCAAGGTCACATGCAAACGCTGGTGCGCATGCTGGACTACGGCCAGAGCCCGCAAGCCGCTTGTGACGCGCCACGCTGGCGCTACAACTCGGGCTTTGAGATCAATGTGGAAGCCGCGATGAACCAGACTACCGTGCAAGGCTTGGCCGAGCGTGGCCACCGCATGGAGGTGATCAACGACTCCTACCAGGACTTTGGGGCCGGCCAGTTCATCTGGCTGGCAGGCGACCCCAAGGTCGAAGGCTATGTGGCGGCCAGCGATGCGCGGCGTGATGGTCAAGCGGTTGGGTTTTAAGTTGTTTAAGTGACAAATAAGCCCATAGCCCAACAAAGACGTGCGCTAGCAGCTACTGAAAATGTAGCGGCTAAAAAATCAGCACTAACCGGCCTGGCGATGGCCCTTATCGGCACGCTGGCCTTCAGCGGCAAGGCCATCATCATCAAGCTGGCTTACCGCTACGGGGTTGATGCGGTCACGCTCATCATGCTTCGCATGCTGTTTGCGCTGCCCGTTTTTATGGCGATAGCCTGGTGGGCCAGCCGGGGGCAAGCGCCGTTGGCGCGCAGGGACTGGCTGGGCATTGTTTTGCTGGGTATCAGCGGCTACTACCTGGCCAGCTTTTTAGACTTTTTGGGTCTGGCGTACATCAGCGCGTCGCTGGAGCGGCTGATTTTGTACTTGAACCCCACCATCGTGATGTTGCTGGGCCTGGTGCTGTTCAAGCGGCGCACGTCGGTGCGCCAACTGGTGGGCGTGGCCATCAGCTACAGCGGCGTGGTGTTGGTGTTTGGGCATGAAATTACGCTGCAAGGCAAAGATGCTGTGTGGGGCGCGACGCTGGTGTTTTTAAGTGCCATCAGCTACGCGCTGTACCTGGTGTACAGCGGTGAAATGGTCAAACGCCTTGGCTCGCTGCGCTTGGTGGGGCTGGCCAGCACCGTGGCTTGTTTGTGCTGCGTGCTGCAGTTCGTGCTGCTCAGGCCGCTGTCTGCCGCGTTGGTCGCCCCCGAGGTGGTCTGGCTGTCGCTGATCAATGCGTCAGTCTGCACTGTGCTGCCGGTTCTGCTGGTCATGATGGCTATTGAGCGCATTGGGGCCAGCATGACGGCACAAGTCGGCATGCTGGGCACGATGTCAACTATTTTGATGGGCGTGGTTATTTTGAGTGAGCCTTTTACGCTGTGGATAGCCGCTGGAACAGTTTTGGTCATTGCCGGTATTTACATTTTCAGCCAGTCAAAATAGCAACAGTAGAACATCAAGGATTCATCATGGATTTAGGCATCAAAGGCAAATGGGCGTTGGTCTGTGGCGCCAGCAAAGGCTTGGGGCTGGGCTGCGCACAGGCGCTGGTGAGGGAAGGTGTCAACGTGCTCATCGTGGCCCGGGGCGCTGCAGTGTTGCAGGCTGCTGCTACGCAATTAATAGCTGCTAGCGCAGATGATTCGGGCGCTAGTGTGCTATTTGTTGCCGCTGATATCACCACGGTTGAAGGCCGCGCAGCGGTGTTTGCGGTGCGCAAAGACTTCGACATTGTGGTCACCAATGCAGGCGGCCCGCCGCCGGGCGACTTTCGCAACTGGGACCGTGACGCATGGATCAAAGCGATTGATGCCAACATGCTGACGCCGATTGAACTCATCAAAGCCACCGTTGACGGCATGGCCGCGCGCGGCTTTGGTCGCATTGTCAACATCACGTCCAGCGCCGTGAAAGCGCCGATTGACATTTTGGGCTTAAGCAACGGCGCACGCAGTGGATTAACGGGCTTCGTCGCTGGCGTATCGCGCAGCGGTTTGGCCGCCAAGGGCGTGACGATCAACAACTTGCTGCCCGGCGCATTCGACACCGATCGCCTGAAAACCACCATGAAAGGCGCGGCTGAAAAATCAGGCCAGCCCATCGAGGCTGTGATGAACGCACGCCGCAAAACCATCCCCGCTCAGCGCTTTGGCACAGCCGAGGAGTTTGGCGCCATCTGCGCTTTTTTATGCAGCACCCATGCGGGCTACATGACGGGCCAAAACGTGCTGGCTGATGGCGGCGCGTTTAGCGGCACCTTTTAAGCGGAACGTTCTAGAAAGTTGCCCGCATGAAAGCACCCAAACGCCTGCAAGCCCTGATTGAAGAGGGCCTGATTGACAGCGTGTCGCGCCAGTTGATGAGCGGTAAAGAAGCTACCGTGTATGTCGTGCAGGTCGGCAACGACACCCGCTGCGCCAAGGTTTACAAAGAAGCCACCGAGCGAAGCTTTCGCCAGGCAGTGGACTACACCGAAAACCGCACCGTCAAAAACACCCGCCAGGCGCGCGCCATGGCTAAGGGCACCAAATTTGGCCGGCAAGCGCAAGAAGAGGCCTGGCAAAGCGCCGAAGTCGATGCGCTTTACCGGCTGGCTGCAGCTGGCGTGCGGGTGCCCAAGCCGTATAACTTTTGTGACGGCGTGCTGCTGATGGAACTGGTGACCGATGCGTACGGCGACGCCGCCCCGCGTTTGAATGATGTGGTGTTTACCGCGTTTGATGCACGCAAGCATCACGCTGCGCTGCTGATGGAAGTGGTGCGCATGCTGTGCGCTGGGGTGGTGCACGGCGACTTGTCAGAATTCAATATTTTGCTGGGCTACGAAGAATCTGCTGACGATGGGCCAGGAGCTGTGGAAGGCGGCAAAAGTGTCCCTGTCATCATCGACCTGCCCCAAGCCATTGACGCAGCAGGCAACAACCATGCCGCTCGCATGTTGCTGCGCGATGTTGCTAACTTGCGCAACTTTTTCGGCCAGTTTGCACCCGAGTTGCTGCGCACCAGCTACGGCTTGGAAATGTGGGACCTGTACCAACGCGGCGTGCTGTACCCCGACACCATCTTGACCGGCCGCTTTGAACAAAAAGCCGGGGCAGTCGATATGCGCAGCGTGATGCGCGAGATTGATGATGCCAGAGACGAAGAGGCGGCGCGGCGGGTGCGGATGGGGGCTTAGCGCAAGATTGAGTAGCCAGTCAGCCAAGTCAAGGCAGGTCGCACGCTTCAAGCCTTGACAAGCATGACGCCAGCAACACCGGCCTTGGGTGCACGCTGTACAAATTGTTTGTCAAATGTAGCAAAGGCTTCACCGTCCAGTCGCTGCGCCGCATGCAGTGCATCTGCAAAGTCAAGGCCTGCTTCGTATCCTTGCAGTGCTCGCTGGGTTAAGACAGGCTGCGATGCTTCAATATTTTGTAAATTCAAAAGGTCTCGCATGGATGCTGCAATCAATTTTGCATCCAGCCGATACGCTGCACGCAAAACCCATTCGCATTCCATCAAGACCGAAGGCGCAATGGTGCAGGCCTGAGAAGAAATTAGTTTTTCTGCGGCGCGGGCTTGTTTTGGATCGTCGCCGATGATCAGCCTGACAACGATATTGGTGTCTAGTGCCGCCACTATTTTGACAACTTGATTGGCGGCTTGCGCAGCGCTTTGCTGGCTTCTCGCAAAACCGCTGCGTCCATGTCGGCCAAGCTTAACTTAGGGCCTGCGTAGGCCAGGCGTTGGCGAATGGCTTTGAGCCCGGTCTTTAAATCAATTTTGAGGGCTGGTGCGACGTGCTTGAGCAAGATGCCTTCAGGTGTGTCATGCACTTCAAGTTGGGTGCCTGCGCTCCAGTGCCTAGCCACCCGTAACACTTTGGGAATGATGACCTGCCCTTTGCTTGACAACAATGTGGTTTGCATGATGTGTGAATTTTAAAAGTAAGACTGCTATCTTACTTTTAACAAAACGGCTTGTCAAACCGGTGTATCAGCGCCTGCTAGACACCACAATCCCTCCCGCAATCAACACAAAAGCCGCCGCATGGTACAGCTGCGGAAGCTCGCCTAAAAAGGTGGCTGACAGCAGGGCGGTGATCAATGGGGTGAGGTTGGAGAAAAAGCCCGCTATCGCCGGGCCGACGCGCTGCACGCCCAAGCCCCAGCAGCGGTAGGCCAGCAGCGCAGGGCCAAGCGCTACGTACAGCAGTGCGACAGCCAGCGGCCAACCCCAACTGATGCTGGCGCTGGTGAGGCTCCATTCACCTGCTGACAACAGACCGGCCCAGCCCAGGCCAAAGACCATTTGCGCCATCAAAAATGCCGCCCAATCACTGCGGATCTCTGGCGCGTCTTTGGCTTGACTGCCCGCAGGTTGAAAAAGAAGCCAGCTGTAAAACGCCCAGGCAATGCTGGCCAGCACCATGTAAAAGTCACCCGGCACAAGCTGAACATTCGCCAGCCAGGCCAGCTGCCCGCGAGACAGTACGACCAAAACGCCCAGCAGCGACAGCACAGAGCCCAGCACCTGCATGAAAGTAATGCGTTGGTTAAAAAACAAAGCACCTGTGGCCAGCATCCACATCGGCATGCTGGCACCGACCAGCGTCACATTCAGCGGCGTGGACGTGTGCAGCGCCAGGTACATCAGCGCGTTGTAGCAGCCCACGCCCAGCAAACCCAGCACGGCGTAACGCTTGTAGTTGATCCAAACGGAACTGGTAGGCTTGAAAGTCTGCCATGTGAAGGGCAACAGAATAAAAAAAGCGATTACCCAACGCAAAAAGTTCAGCGTCATGGGCGGTATCAGGTCGGCCACGGCCCTGCCCACCACAGCATTGCCGGCCCACATCAGGGGCGGTACGGTTAAAAGCAAGGCGGTGGGCAGGCTCAAGCGTTGGTTCATACGAGTCAGTTTAGATGCAGTCAATGGGTACAAAATATTCGCTAGCATGGCACCATAGCAAGTCTTGCTACAAAACTTCCGCATTCAACGAAAGGGACAACCTCATGACCACACAAACCGCCAAAGCCGTCGCTATCCGCCAGCACGGCGGGCCCGAAGAACTTCAACTGGTGGACGTGCAAGTGGGCGAGCCTGGCCCGGGTGAAATCCGTATTCGCCACAAAGCGGTGGGCCTGAACTACATCGACATTTACCAGCGCTCTGGGGTGTACCAGCTGCCGATGCCGCTTAGCATGGGTATGGAGGCCTCCGGTGTGATTGAAGCGGTAGGCGAAGGCGTGACTCACTTGAGCGTAGGCGACCGCGCGGCCTATGCCAGCCAGCCACCGGGCAGCTACTGCGAGCTGCGCGTGATGCCCGCCAAATGCGTTTGCAAGCTGCCGGACGCCATCAGTTTTGAGACCGGCGCGGCCATGATGCTCAAAGGCTTGACGGCGCAATATTTATTGAAAAAGACACTGCCGCAGTCGGGTTTGAAGGCGGGTGACTTTGTGCTGTTTCATGCCGCTGCAGGCGGTGTCGGCTTGATTGCCTGCCAGTGGGCCAAAGCACTTGGTTTGCAGTTAATTGGCACGGCGGGGTCTGATGCCAAATGTGCGCTAGCGCTTGCTAATGGTGCTTCTCATGCTATTAATTATGCAAACGAAGACTTTGTTGCACGCGTTAAAGAAATCACAAACGGCAAAGGCGTGAGCGTCGTTTATGACTCGGTGGGCAAAGACACGTTTTTAAAATCACTCGACTGCGTGAGTCCGTTCGGCTTGGTGGCAAACTTCGGCAATGCTTCCGGCAAGGTCGAGCCACTGGACATTGGGCTGCTGGCCGCCAAGGGTTCGCTGTATGTGTCGCGCCAGACGCTGTTCACACACATTTCAAGCCGCGAGTCAACCCAAGCGATGGCTGACGATTTATTTGCCATGGTGGTCAGTGGAAAAATCAATATTCCGATTGACCAGACGTTTGCACTGGCAGACGTGGCCGCCGCGCACCGTGCGCTGGAGGCGCGCAAGACCACTGGTTGCACGATCTTGACGCTGTAAAGTGACGCCTTTGTGCGGCTGATGCTGCTTTGCTTGGGCTAATCCACCAGCGCTGATGGCCGCAATCGGTTCGGTGCCAAGGCACCGGCAGAATCAAGAATCGGGTAGGCAATGGAGCAAATGTGTGAGTTGATGCGCTTGAGTTCGCTGATCAGGTCAATATGCAGCGAGCTGGTCTCTAAACTCTGCACGGTGTTGGCTGACAGGCGGCTCAAATGGCTGGTGGCGTAGGCGCGCTCCAAGTCGCGAAAGCGGGCTTTTTCTTCCAGCAGCTTTTGCGCGTCACGCACATTGCCGTTCAAAAATACGCTCATGCCCAAGCGCAAATTGTCGATCAGCCTTTCATGCAGCTCGGTGATCTCCAGCATCCCAGCGTCTGAAAAATGACGGCCAGGTTTGATTTTTTTGTCTTCAATGTCCAGCAGCACACGCTCGATGATGTCGCCAATCTGTTCCATGTTGATGACAAAACTGATGATGTCGGTCCAGCGCCGGGCCTCGTCTTCGGCGAGCGCTTCTCGCGAAATTTTCGTCAGATAATATTTAATTGACGAGTAAAGCGCATCGACAGTGTCGTCCAGTTTGCGCAGTTCTTCAGCCAATTTCAGGTCGTCTTTTTTGATCACGTCCAGCATGCCGCGCAGCATGGTTTCGACCACATCGGCCTGATGCATCGCCTCGCGCGCAGCACAAGAAATAGCCAATGACGGCGTGCTAAGAGCCGACGCATCCAAGTGCTGCGGCCTGCCATGGGCGACCGATTGATTCGGCTTGGGCAGCAGCTTTTCAACCCAGCGCGCAATGACTTGCGTCCAGCCAATAAACACGATGCCGACTAGCACATTGAACGCCAGGTGAAACATCACCACGGTGCTGGCAGGCTCACCCAAAAAGGGGCGCACGTGGCGCAGCCACAAGCCCACCAGCGGTGCGGCAAGTAACACCCCCAGCACCTTGAACAGCAAATTACCCAGCGGCACCTGCCGCACCTCAATGGCTGAGCGCCCAGTCGTCAACACGGCCAGCAGCCCACTGCCTAAATTGGCCCCGAGTACCAAGCCCAAAGCCACATCAAGTTGAATCACATGAGACGCGGCCAGCGTGGCTGTTAGCAGCACCGTGGCCAGGCTGGAATAGGTCACCACGGCCAATACTGCACCGACGGTGACTTCAAGCAGCAAATCGCTGCCGATGGAGGCCAACAGTATTTTTATCGTGGGTGATTGGGTCAGCACACCTGTTGAGTCGGTGACCAGCTTAAGCGCCAGCAGCATCAACCCCAGCCCAATCAAAATGCGCCCGTAGCGGCCAAGGGCAAAGGTGTCGCGTGAAATGAACAACACGACGCCAACAAAGATAAACAGGGGCGACAGCCAGGACAAGTCAAACGAGAACACCACCGCCATCAAGCTGGTGCCGATGTCCGCGCCCAGCATCACAGCCAATGCCAGCGGTAGCGTCACCATGCCTTGGCCGACAAACGACGACACGATCAACGCTGTGGCTGTGCTGGACTGCACGAGTGCGGTGACGCCAATGCCTGAGATAGCGGCGGCGTAACGGTTGCTGATGCTGCGCGACAGTACATGCCGCAAATTGGCCCCAAACACCCGCAAAATGCCGGTGCGCACAAGATGGGTGCCCCAAACCAGCAGTGCGATGGCTGCTAACAGATTGAGTAAGTGCTTCATAGACGGCGAGTCAGCGCGTTCGCCGGACCCTCAGGACTTCGTCCAGAATCAAACAAACCGCCCCAATGCTGATGGCGCTGTCAGCGATATTAAACGCCGGAAAATGCCAACCGGCAACATGAAAGTCCAAAAAATCCACCACATAGCCGTACAGCGTGCGGTCAATCACGTTGCCAACGGCACCGCCCAGAATGCAAGCGAGGGCGAACGAAAACAGTTTTTGACCCGCGTGTGATTTGAGCATCCACACAATGAACAAGGCAGCCGCAATGCCAATGCCAGTGAAAAACCAGCGCTGCCAGCCGCCCGCGTTGGCTAAAAACGAAAACGCCGCGCCTGAGTTGTGGACGCGGACCACGTTGAAAAAGGTCGTGACAAAGGTTGCGTCACCCAGCCTGTAGTAGCCCAATATCAACACTTTGGTGAACTGGTCTGCAATCAGGATTAACAGCGCCAAGCCCAGCCATGGCAGCATGCCACCAGACGATTTGGTGAAGGTGGTTTTGGACATCTATGCAAACTCTCTAATGTCGCCCGCGCCGTACAAATTGGTAATGCAACGGCTACAAATGGTGGGGTGTTCTGCGCTGCTTCCGACGTCTTCAACGTAGTGCCAGCAGCGCTCGCATTTGGTGTATAAACTGGCAGAAACCGTTGTTTTATCAGCGCTAGCAGCTATTAATTTAATAGCTGATGTAATGAATAGAAATTTAACGTCGTTGCCCAAGCTGCTTAAAAGTTTGTGGTCATCGTTATTCAATTCCAGCGTGACTTCAGCTTGCAATGATGAGCCAACTTTGCCCTCTGCGCGCAGGGTTTCGATGTCTTTGTTGACGGCATCGCGAATGTCGCGAATGCGCGTCCACTTGGCCAGCAGCGCATCATCTTGCGGCTTGAAGTCCGAATACGTTTCCAGAAAAATCGACTCAGACGCGCCAAATGTCGCCCACGCCTCTTCAGCGGTGAAGCTTAAAAACGGTGCCATCCAGCGCAGCATGGCGTGGGTGATCTGGTGCAGCGCGGTTTGCGCACTGCGGCGTGCGTGCGAGCCTGCAGCTGTGGTGTAAAGCCGGTCTTTCAAAATATCAAGGTAGAACGAGCCCAAATCCTCACTGCAATAAATCTGCAGTTTTGACACCACCGGCTGAAATTCATACACCTCGTAGTGCGCCAGAATGTCGGCTTGCAGTTGCGCGGCACGGCTCAAGGCGTAGCGGTCTATCTCCAGCAATTCATCAAATGGCACAGCGTGTTTGACGGGCTCAAAGTCGCTGACGTTGGCCATTAAAAAGCGCAGCGTGTTACGAATGCGGCGGTAGCTGTCGACGACCCGCGCCAAAATTTTGTCGTCAATACCCAGGTCGCCTGAATAGTCGGTGGATGCGCACCACAGGCGAATGATCTCGGCCCCTAGCTTGCTATAAACCTCTTGCGGCACCACCACATTGCCCTCACTCTTGCTCATCTTGCGGCCCTTGCCGTCAACGGTGAAGCCGTGCGTCAGCAAGCCTTTGTACGGCGCGCGGTCATACATGGCGCATGACGTGAGCAATGACGAGTGAAACCAGCCCCGGTGCTGGTCGTGGCCTTCTAGATACAGGTCGGCCGGCCAGGTAGATTGCGCTGCATGGCTGTGCTTGAGCACATGGTCATGCGTGGTGCCTGAGTCAAACCACACGTCGAGAATATCGGTGCTCTTGATGTAGTCAGGGGCATCGGCTCCAATGATGGATTCAGCCGTGGCTTTGCTCCACGCTTCAACGCCGCCGGCCTCGACCATGCTCGCAGCCAAATCCATGATTTCCATCGTGCGCGGATGCAATTCGCCCGTGGCGGTGTGGATAAAAAATGGCAGCGGCACGCCCCAGTTGCGCTGGCGGCTGATGCACCAGTCGGGCCTGCCTGCAATCATGTCGCGCAGCCGGCCTTTGCCGTTTTCGGGGTAGAACTTGGTTTGCTCGATGGCATCGAGTGCCAGTTTGCGCAGGGTTGTGGTGGCTTTGTCTTTGGTAAAAACACCTTCGCCCTCATCCATGCGGATAAACCACTGCGCCGCCGCGCGGTAAATCACCGGCGTCTTGTGCCGCCAGCAATGCGGATAGCTGTGCTCGATGTTGACGGTGGCAAACAGCCGGTCATGCTCGCGCAGCTTGTCGATGACCAGCGGCGCGGCTTTCCAGATGTTCAAGCCACCAAACAGCGGCAGGTCATCGACATAGCGGCCGTTGCCTTGCACCGGATTCAAAATATCGTCGGTTGAAATTCCGTTGGCGACGCAAGAGTTAAAGTCTTCTACGCCGTAAGCAGGAGAAGAGTGGACGATACCTGTGCCGTCGTCTGCTGTAGCGTAGTCGGCTAAAAAGACGGGGCTTAAGCGCTTGTAGCCCTGTACCCCGTTGTCATCTTTAACTTCATAAAACGGATGCATGAAGTTCAGCAGCGCCAAGTTCTTACCGAGTGTGGTGGCAATGACCTGGCCGGTGAGTTGGTAGCGCTCCAAGCACTTTTCTACCAGCGATTCAGCCAGCATCAAAATGCCGCGTTCTGTGTCGACCAGTGCGTAGGTCAGTTCGGGGTTCAGGTTCAGCGCCTGGTTGGCAGGAATCGTCCAAGCGGTGGTGGTCCAGATGACGGCGAAGGCATCTTTGTTCAGACTTTCCAAACCAAATGCGGCTGCCAATTTGTCGGGCTCTGCACTTTTAAAACCCACATCCAGCGTCTGCGATTTTTTATCCGCGTATTCAATTTCAAACTCAGCTAGTGACGAGCCGCAGTCAAAGCACCAGTACACCGGCTTCAAGCCGCGGTACACAAAGCCGCGCTCCATGATGCGTTTGAGGGCGCGGATTTCGTTGGCCTCGTTGGCGTAGTCCATCGTGCGGTAGGGGTTGTCCCATTCGCCGAGCACGCCCAGCCGTTTGAAGTCTTCACACTGGCCTGCGATTTGCTCGGTGGCAAAAGCGCGGCTCTTGGCTTGCACTTCGTCGCGGCTCAAATTGCGGCCATGCAGCTTTTCAATCGCGTTTTCAATCGGTAGGCCGTGGCAGTCCCAGCCGGGCACGTAAATGGCGTCCAGCCCTTTAAGCTGGCGCGCTTTAACGACCATGTCTTTTAAAATTTTGTTGACAGCGTGGCCGATGTGAATCTTGCCATTGGCATACGGTGGGCCGTCATGCAGCACAAACTTGACAGCACCTGCGCGGGCGGCCCTGAGCTTTTTATAAATTCCTTTGTCTTCCCAGTCTTTGGCCCAGCCAGCCTCGCGCTTTGGCAAATCGCCGCGCATGGGGAAGGGTGTGTCGGGCAGGTTCAGGGTGCTGCGGTAGTCGGTTTTGGCGGTGTTTTGTGGGGTGTCGGTCATGGCAATCGCTTGAGGTGTCATTGCGGGCTAGATCCGCAATCCAAAAATCAGGGAGGAGACGAAAAATTACGGGCCAGACCCGCATTGACAGATCGTCTAAATTCGGTCGCGCGTGGTTTGCCGAGCGGTCTCACTGTGCGTGTGCTCAAAAAAATGGCGTGCAGCCGCGCAGTCTTTGGCAATGCCTTTTTTCAGCGCATCCAGACCGTCGTATTTCAACTCATCGTGTAGTTTGTGCAGCAGTTCCACGCGAACGATTTTACCGTAGCCACCATCCGCGCCCAAGGTAGCTGGCCAGTCCAGGCAATAGGTCTCCAGCAGCACGCGCCCACCGTTCACATCGTTGGCATCAATCGACGGACGAACGCCCAAATTGGCCACGCCGATGAGCGGCTTTTCAGCCAAACCGAACACATGCACTGCAAAAACGCCGCTGGCAGCTGGGTTCCAATGCGCAAAGCGCAGGTTAAGGGTGCGAAAGCCCAGGTCACGCCCGAGCTTGCGGCCATGCACCACATGGCCTGAAATGCTGTAAGGTCTGCCAAGCAAAGTCGCGGCTTGCGCCATGTCGCCTGAGCCAAGTGCCTGCCGCACCGCCGAGCTGGAGACGCGCGTGCTTTGCACCTCGTAGCTGTTCATGCGGGCCACATCAAAGCCGAGCCGCTGTCCGGCTGCGTCCAGTATGGCGTAGCCGCCAGCGCGCTTGGCACCAAAGCGAAAATCATCGCCGACCAAAATATATTTAGCACCCAAGCCATGCACCAGCACGTCGTTGATAAAAGCCTCGGGGCTCTGGCTGGCCAGGCGCGCATCAAACGGCAGCACCACCACCTGGTCAATGCCGCAAGCGGCGAGTTCGGTCAGCTTGTCACGCAGGGTGGCAATACGCGGTGGCGCGAGTTCAGGTTTTTTGGCCAGCGCTGCAAAGTAGTCGCGCGGATGCGGCTCAAACGTCATTACACAGCTGGGCACGCCCCGGTGCTGGGCTTCGCTTTTAAGCAGCGCCAACATGGCTTGGTGGCCGCGATGAACGCCGTCAAAATTACCAATGGTTAATGCGCAGGTGGTGGCAAGATGGGAGTTGCGGTAGCCGCGAAAGACTTTCATACAATCAATTATCGTTTTAATAGCGGACGGCGATGCTCAATCAGCCCTGAAGACCAGTTTGTCATGATTTACCTGTATATTGCAAGTCATCGTGACAGCGTGTTTCCATTTTCAGCAGTGGAGGTCGGGTTTGAAGGTTTTAAAGCTATCAGCGCAGGGGCTGCCGCAGTCATGGATCAGCCTGGAAGAAGCCGTGCTGCACTATGCATCTGACGAGGTGCGGTGGGAGATGGGCGCGCACGTGGCGACCTTCCACGGTGGTCACAACGCGATCACGGGCAACCAGTCCATCATCACCATCAACAGCATCATTGGCACCAAGGGAGTGCCCAAAATTAATCCGTTTGAACTTAAACCCGGTTTGACGAATGGCAAACTTTTTGTGCGCGACCGCAATGTGTGCGCCTACTGCGGGCAGCATTTTGATGAAGAAGGTCTGACCCGCGAACACATTGTTCCGTTTGCGCAAAAAGGCATCGACACCTGGATGAACGTGGTCACGGCGTGTCGCGCTTGCAATCACCGCAAAAGCAGCCGCACGCCCGAGCAAGCCGGTATGCCGCTGCTGTACACGCCTTATGTGCCCAGCCTGTGGGAAGACTTTATTCTGCGCAACCGCCGCATTTTGGCGGACCAGATGGAGTTTTTGATGGCGCACATTCCAAAAACGTCACGCCTGCACGCGTGACTCTCCGAGCTTTCGTCACGCTTGTACGCGTGACGTCCCGAGCTCCATCACGCCTGCACGCGTGAGGCTCCGAGCTTTCATCACCCCTGTACGGGTGATGAAAGTCATGAGGTTAAAGCCCGGTCGCTGTCACACCGCAATCTACCGTTAAAACCACGGTACTGGCTGCAGGAAAAGTTGGGATGGTGATTCCAGTGCCGTTGAAAAAGCTAGGCACGCTGGTAACAGGTGTTGGCGTGGCCAGTACCAAGCCGGTGGGGCAACTGGCGGCTCCGGTGGTCGATACGCACGTGACCGAGCTACAGCTCAACCCCGCGCTTTGAAAGTCTTTGATCAACGCATTGTTAGCCGCATAGCCGCCGTTGTTGCTAAACGTCAGCGTGTAGCTGGTCGTGCCGCCTGCATTCACGTTGCTGACCGCGTTGGTTTTGGCCACTGACAGTGTGGTGGTGGCAACCACCGTCACATCTTCAGCTGCAGACGAGCCGCTGGCGTAGTTGCTGCCGCCTACCGATGCGCCGGACGCGTATAAGCCGCCAGACGTTACCGTTGCATTACTGCTTGCACTGCTGGTAGCGGCACCGCCCGCAGTGCGGGTTGGGTCAGTAAAAGTAGCGCTGGCGCTGTTTTGAAAGGTTGTGCCGAGCGTTGCTGAATTGATATTGACGACAAAGGTGACGGTGACCGAGCCACCTGGAAAGACAGTGAATGACGACACAGTTGGCGCATTGCCGGTTCCACCCACACCAAAAACGGCCGTTGTGGTGTTGCCCGACTGGTTGGCAGCAGTCGGCGTCAAGCCTGACGTGTTGGTGCCTGAAAAAGCGACACTGCCAGTTGCTGCAACAGTTGCCAGCCCAAACGGCGCAGGCAGCACGTCACGCAGGCTAACCCCGTAAGCCGCGCCCGAAGTAATGGCATTGCTCACGTTGATGCTGTATTGCGCCGTGGTGCCGCCGGGCAAAGTTACCAACGGCGTGCTGGTGCTTTTGGTCACGGCCAGCAGCGGCAAGCAGGCCGAGCCGGTGCTGACGCCCAGCGGCGAGCCAGCCACAGTGGTGGCTAATCCAACGTTTCCTACCGCGCTGCTGTAAGGTTTGGGGCTACCGTTGCCGGCACCGCCGCCGCAGCAGCCGTCGTAACCTAGCGCACCGCCAGCAACGCTGTTGACAACACCCGTTAGGTTGGTACTCGTTGCTATGAAGCCGCCACCGCCGCCGCCGCCCGGGCCGTGGTCAAAGTAATTGGAATAGCCGCCCCCTCCGCCAGCGGCGTTCAGGGTTAAACCAGCACCTGTGCCCGCGGCGGAAATGATGGAAATACTGCCGCCCGCGCCGCCACCGCCACCGCCGTCAGAGCCGCCGCTAACGTTGTAGGCGTCGTAGCCTCGGGCTGTGATGTTTGCGCCTGCGCCAGCTGTGAGGCTGCCAGTGCGAAGCAGCACCACGCCGCCACCCGGCGCTCCAGACGAGGAAATACCGCCAGTCGCTCCGTTTACCGTGCCGATAGTTGGCGGCAACGTTCTGCCCGCTGAGCTGGGTGGTGCAACCGTAACGGCATTCACTATGCCGCCGTCGGCGCCGTTGTTGTTAGACCCGCCGCCGCCACCACCGCCCAGAGTCAACAGGCTGATGGCATTCGATACGGATCCCCCGCCTTTGCCGCCAGCCGCGTTGTTGGTGGTCCAGCTGTTGCCACCTTGCCCGCCCGCGCCTGCATTACCACCGCCGCCACCGCCGCTGTTCAGACCGTTTCCAGCGGGCGGGTTACCGTCATTGCCGCCGCCCGCCGCGTTGCCTTGCGCGCCTTGGCCTGCAGCGCCCACTGGGTAGCCTTGGCCAAAGGTGGCTGTGGCGTAGGCAAGCGCTGTGGCGGTGCCATTAAAGACTTGAAACGGCGTGCCTACTGTGCCTTCGCCTTTAAAAGATCCATTGAAGGCGGCGGTGGTAAGCGCATAGTTGGCGTCGTTAAACAAACCGCCCGCGCGAGCAGCACCGGACACAAAGCCTGCGCCCCCCCGAAAACCTGCACCATCTACGGTGATAGACCCGTTGACGGTTGTTGAGCCTGCCACATCGAACGCCACAACCCCTCCCGTACCTTGGCTATTGGCATTGCTGACCGTCCAGGCATCAGAATTTACAGCGCTGCCAGCCGCTACCACTGCACTGGCGTATTGCGGCACGCGCACCACTTGAAAAGTGCGCCAGGCACTCGTCACGCCCGTCGCTGCTGCGATGTTTTGCACATAGTTGTTGGTCAGCGACCGGTTCAGCGTGAGAACAGCGCCCGCAATGCTGGAGATTTGCGCGTACTCATATTTCCCCGCGTTGGCAGGGGCAGCTGAGTCTTGCATTTGCATGATGATCACCAAATCTCCCACCACCAGCGACCTGGCACTGGTGCGTTGGCCCGTCAAGGACGCCACGGTCACTTGGTTGCTGCCGGCGGTGGCAACGCCAGAACCCGCGTGGTAGGTGTTGATGATTCCTGACAAAGTCGCTGGCCCGTCCAGGCCGGGTGATGCGCAGACTTGTGCACTGGCGCTTGCCGCCGCAAACGTTAGCAACAAGGCAGCAAGCGTTGCCGTTAGTGACTTGTTGACTCGGATGAACCAGTAATAGAGCGACATTGAAAGCTTTACTTGTAATTTATTGTTGAATTTAGCATGCCGCCACTGCGTCTTCCAGCCCGTTTGCGCAGAAAAATCCAGTGATTGACGAATAAATCTGGTTTTGAAAGCGAACAACGGTTGACTGCCCGTCGCTGAACTGCGATTGTGGACGCTCTTTGAGCACCAACTACAGGTCGGTGTCGCGCAGAGCGCTAGTAGATGTTGGACACAGACTTGATCAAAGGCTGCAGGCGGTGCAATGACGGCCCGATATTTTTGTCATTCACGCGCTGAAGCCACATAAATACAAGGGCGGACAGCTATGCAATCAATAGCAAATAAAACGTCAATAGGTCAATTCAAGCACCACCGCATGGTTTTCTACGGTAGGCCAAGCAAGGCCGGTGATTTTTTCGCCGTTAAATTCACCTGACACAGCGCGCATGGCGGTCTGCCCGGCAACTGCGGGCAGCAGCAGCTTGGAGACCGCCACCCCCGCAAATCGCGCCGGGACGCCGGGCAGGGCAGCTAAGCCGTTGAATGCCATGCGGTCACGCTGCGCATCAAAGTAGCCACGCGGTCGGCTGAAGGTGATGCTGGCGCTAGCTGCTTTGTCGGCAGCAGGCAAACGCTCGGCGCGCAAATGCACGATGGCGCTGCTGCGCGCAAAGGCGCTGCGGTAAATGTGGGTGATGGCATAGCCCGGCGCTGCAATGACAAATTCGTACGGTGTTCCCGGCTTGGCCGCTAGCGGGCCCCAATTGCCGTCTGCGCCTACGGTTTGGCTGTGCACGGCGGTGCCCAGGCGGGCCCCAGTGGCCGCGTCAGTCACGTACACCGACAGGCGCGCGCCAACAAGGACCTGGTTGCCGATGTAGTCGCCGGATGTGGCGTCCAGCGGGTTTAGCCCCAAACCCATCACCTTGCCGCCAAGCAATACGTTGGCTGTGGGCGCAACTGCCGCAGTTTGCGGCGCTTTGCCAGTCACGAACTGAAAGGCCGCCGCAAACGCTGCCGGTGAATAGGATGTTTCGCGGTGGTCTATGTTGGCCAGCACAACATTCGCCGCGCCCTTGAGCGCTGGGCCGTCAAAGCTGACATTGGTCGGTGTGCCGGGAGTGCCTATCCACAAGCCGTCGGGCTGGGCAAACTTGTCGTTGTTGTCCGAGCGAATGGTCATCCACTGCACCGGCCCGGCCACCTCATCACCGTTGGCGTTTTTAGCGGCATTCAAGGCGGTTAGAAACGGCCCGGTGCCTGAAAATTCGCTACCCTCGCGAAAGCCCTTGACGGCCCAAACGCCGTGGTTGGGCGTGCCGCCCAGCACCGCGTGCGACACCACGCTGGCACCGCCAAAATTTTCAATGTAGTTGCGAATGACGTAGCCGCCGCGCGAGTTGCCCAGCAGCACCACCTTGGCCGCGCCACTGCTGGCCAGCGCTTTATCGACCTCGCGTTTTAAAAACTCGGCCGCCTCGCGTGTCGATGTACGGCCGGGCTGAGGCACCGCGTCAGCATCGCGCGCCAACGGGTACGGGATGTCAATGGCATGCAAACGATCAACGGGCCAGCCATTGCTTTCAAAACGCCACAGCGTGGTTTGCCACAGCGCAGCGCTGTCGCCATTGCCGTGTACAAAAACGATGGGCGGGTAGGACGCAACGCTTGACGGCGTGGCGCAAGCAGCTAGCAACATCCCTGTTGCTACCAGCGCCAAAGCGCCAAGTGATCGTCGTCTCACGATCATGCAAACACCCCGGCCGTGTCTTGCATGTTGCTTGAGACTTCACCCAGCTGGTGTAGCGTGTCGCCAAAAGTCATTTCCAGCTGCGTCAGCTTTTTAAAGTAGTGACTGACGATGTACTCGTCGGTCACGCCAATGCCGCCGTGCAGTTGCACTGCCTCTTGGCCGACTTTACGCATCGACACGCCCAATTGGTACTTGGCCCGGGCCATGGCCGCTGAGCGCTCTTCTGGCGGCGCGTTGAGTTTGAGCGCGGCGTAATAGCTCATCGACCTGGCAAGTTCCAGCTGCATTTTCATGTCGGCTACGCGGTGGCGCAGGGCTTGAAAGCTGCTGATCAGCACACCAAATTGTTTGCGGGTGTTCATGTAGTCCACGGTGATGGCCAGGGCTTTGTCCATCACGCCGACGCCTTCAGCGCAGGCGGCGGCGATCCCGACGTCAATCGCGTGGCTCAAAGCGGCCTGTCCGTTCAGGGTTACCAGTGTGGCTGCTGCATTGTCCAAGGTGACTTCAGCGGCGCGGCCGCCGTCTTGCGTGACGTAGCCGCGGGTGGTGACGCCAGCCGACGCACGCGCCACAATAAACAGCGCCAAAGCGCCGTCGAGCATGGCAGGGACTAAAAATGCATCGGCTTGGTCACCGGCGTTTACTATGCTTTTGGTAGCTGTTAGCGCATATATTCCGTTGGCTAGGGCGGCTTTTGCATCACATTTGGTGGCGTTGTAGCGCCCAGCGCGCTCTTGATACGCCAACACCAACAGCGCATCGCCACTGGCTATTTTTGGCAACCATTCCGACTGAACTGTAGCGGGTGCGTAGCCTGCAATCACGGCGCTGGCAATGAGAGTTTGGGCCAGTGGCTCCAGCACAATGCCGCGCCCTAGTTCTTCCATCACCACCATCGCATCGACTGGCCCCAGGCCCATGCCGTCGTGGGTGTCGGGCACATACAAACCAGTCAGCCCCAGTGCGGCCATTTCTGCATAGGCGTCGCGTGAAAATCCGGCAGACGTTGCGGCTTGGGTGATCGCGCGGCGGCGGTCAAACGTGTAGGCTTTTTCAACCCATTTGCGGGCTGCGTCTCTAAGTTGTTCCTGGTCGTCGGAAAAATCAAAGTCCATGGTCTCTGCTTTCGTTGTCTTGAATATTTTTTCAACTGACTAGAACCCCTCGTGGAGGGGGCACGGGGGAGCGGTATTGGTGCAAAGTGCCGGTTGTCCGCAGCGCTAGCCGAGGACGACCTGCGCCACGATGTTTCGTTGCACTTCGTTGCTGCCGCCGTAAATGGTGGTTTTGCGCATGTTGAAATACGTGCTGGCCAAAGGCGCGTTGCCGACATCAGCGCCCGGAAAGTTGCCTTGCCAGCCTGCCTCCATTGCCTCTTCAATAAACGGCAGGCTAAACGGCCCGGCGGCCAACATCATCAGTTCGGTGTAACGCTGCTGAATTTCACTGCCGCGAATTTTCAGCAAGCCGGCAATGTCCAGTGAGCTTTTGCCCCTGTCCTCGGCCGACAGCACGCGCAGCACCATCATCTCTAGCGCCACCACATCGACTTCAAGCTTGGCGATTTCGTCTTTAAAACGCATGTCGTCGTACACGCCTTCGGTCTTTGCCATGCGTTTGAGCCGCTCCAGCTCGCGTTTGGCGCGGTTCACGTCGGCAATGTTGGTGCGCTCGTTGCCGAGTAAAAATTTGGCGTAAGTCCAGCCCTTGTTTTCTTCGCCAATCAGGTTGTTGGCCGGTACTTCGACGTTGTCAAACCAGACCTCGTTGACTTCGGCTTCGCCATCCAGCAGCACGATGGGCCGCACGCTCACGCCAGGCGACTTCATGTCGATCAGCAGGAACGAAATGCCGGTTTGCGGCTTGCCATCGCTTGAGGTGCGTACCAGGCAAAAAATCCATTCGCCGTACTGGCCTAGGGTGGTCCAGGTTTTTTGGCCATTGACGATGAATTTCCCACCATTGGGGCCATCGACACGCTCGGCCTTGCATTTAAGCGATGCCAGGTCTGAGCCCGAACCCGGCTCGCTGTAGCCCTGGGACCACCACACGTCGCCGCTGGCAATGCCGGGTAAAAAGCGTTGTTGTTGTTCAGTATTGCCAAACGCCATGATGACCGGTGCCACCATCACCGGGCCAAACGGAATCACCCGTGGGGCCCCGGCTAGTGCGCATTCTTCTTCAAACAAATGCTTTTGAGTCGAGTTCCAACCCGGGCCGCCAAACTCTTTGGGCCAGCCGTAGCCGAGCCAGCCTTTGGCGCCCAAAATTTTGGCCCAACGCTGGTGGTCGTCGCGCGACAAACGCAGGGCGTTGTGCACCTTTTCTGAAATGTCTTTTGGCAAGTTGGCATGAACCCAGGCGCGAACGTCTTCGCGAAAGGTTTGCTCGCCGGTGGTGAAAGCTAAGTCCATAAATATCTCCGTAATGTGCTGCGCTAAATCTAAATCAAACTAGGTTTTAGCACGAATGTGCTTTTCTTTTTGTCAAAGCCGGGACTATTCCGACGCTGCCGCCAAAGAAATCCCCAGTTGTTCGCTGATGTTGGCCACTTGCTCGCGCAGCAGCGCGTTGTCAGCTTTCAGGCGCGCCAGCGTGTTTTCTAGCAGCGTCACCCGCGCCACCAGATCAGACGCCTCAGCGGCGATGGGCGCGTTAGCCAGCATTGCCTCGACGTCGGGTTGCCCGCACAGCAGATGGATCCAGCGTTGCTCTCGGGCACCCGGCATGCGCGGCAGCTTTTGCACGGTGGCTTGGCCGCCGCTCTCGCCTCTGGCCTGCAATTCAAGCAACACGGCATCAACGGCTGCCGGGTCGGCAAACTTGTACCAGCGGTCAGCATTGCTGCGCAGCTCGGCTGGGGTCTGCGGGCCACGCAGCATCAACAGGCCCAGCAGCACGGCTTGGGTTTCGGTCACACCCGCCGCCCGTTGAAAATTGTGCTCGAACCGGGGTACGCGGCTTGAGCTGCCCTCAAACACCAGGCTGAGCGCCTTAAGCGCAACCAGTGCGGCACTGGCGTCGTCGGCGCTCACGTCCATCAATGGCTCACGGCTGGTTTTTTGGTTGCAGCCCAGCACCAGCGCGTTCAGGCTCAGGGGGTAGCTGTCGGGCACGGTGCGGGCTTTTTCCATCAGCGTGCCTAAGACTCTTGCTTCTATCGGGGTCAGGGTTCGTACGGTCATAAACTAGTCGGGTATGAAAAAAGTTGACAAAAACATCGTTATTTTGATCTCAGGAAATGGCTCCAACATGGCCGCCCTGGTGCAGGCCGCACAAAAAGAGCAATGGCGTGACAAGTTAGGCGCTCGCGTAGCCTGCGTCATCAGCAACCGGCCTGATGCCGAAGGGCTAGCCACGGCGCAGGCTTTGGGCATCGCCACGCAGGTGGTTGACCACACTCGGTATGAATCGCGTGGTGCGTTTGACGCCGCCTTGCAAAGCGCCATTGACAGCTACCAGCCCACGCTGGTGGTGCTAGCCGGCTTCATGCGCATTTTGACGCCCGGTTTTACCGCCCACTATGCGGGCAGGCTGGTCAACATTCATCCGTCATTGCTGCCAGCTTTTACCGGGCTGAACACCCACCAGCGCGCCCTTGATGCGGGCTGCAAAGTAGCCGGTGCAACAGCTCACCTGGTGACAGCTGAGCTAGACCACGGCCAGATATTGGCGCAGGCCGTGGTGCCTGTTTTACCTGGCGACACAGCGGCAGCACTGGCAGCACGGGTGCTGTGCCAGGAGCACCTGCTGTACCCCAAAGCCATCCGTGAACTGCTTGCAAACCAGCTGTTTAATGCTATGTAGTTGATAGCTGCTTGCTCCCTATTTACAAAGGCTGCAGGCCAAATTCTTTCAAAACAGCAGCGGTGTGCTCACCCATGGCAGGTACCCTTGCGCAGGCGTGGTCAAACGTGCTGTTGATGCCCGCTGACTTCAAACTGGGCAGCGGCCCGGCTGGGGAGTCAACGTTTTGCCAGCGCTGGCGTGCGGCCAGCTGCGGGTGTTGCCACACGCCGTGCAGGGTATTGACCTTCGCGTTGGCAATGTTTGCGCGTTCCAGCAATTCAATCACCTCAGCGTCGGTCAGCTGTGCAAAGCGCTGCAAAATAATCTCGCTCAGCGCGCTGCGGTGCTGGTGGCGCAGCGCGTTGCTGGCAAAGCGCACGTCTTTCGCCAGTGCAGCGTCACCCATCACCACCTCACAAAAAGCGGCCCACTCGCGCTCGTTTTGAATGCCCAGCATCACCGTGCTGCCGCCTGCGACTTTGAACGGCCCATACGGGTAAATGGTGGCGTGTGCAGCGCCGGTGCGCTCAGGCGGCGTGGCGCCGTCCATGCTGTAGTACAGCGGATATGACATCCACTCGGTAAGCGCCTCCAGCATCGACACATCAATGTGCGAACCCTTGCCCGTTTTGGCACGCTGCAGCAGTGCGGCCAGCACGCTTGAATAGCCCGTTGTTGCCGCCGCAATGTCAGCAATCGATGCGCCAGCCTTGGCAGGCTCATCAGCCGTACCCGTGACCGATAAAAAGCCAGATTCAGCCTGAATCATCAAGTCATAGGCCTTGCGGTCGCGGTACGGGCCGCTGTTGCCGTAGCCCGAAATGTCGCAGACGATCAGCCTCGGGTTGGCTGCCATCAGCTCTGCTGCGCCCAAGCCCATGCGCTCGGTCGCGCCGGGTGCCAGGTTTTGCACAAAAATATCGGCGCGCAGCGCCAGCGCTTTCACTACATCCACATCTTTGATTTGTTTCAGGTCTAGCGTGACGCTTTCCTTGCCGCGATTGACCCACACAAAGTGCGAGGACATACCGCGCGCCCGCTGGTCGTAGGCGCGGGCAAAATCGCCGCCGTCTGGCCGCTCAATTTTGATGACGCGCGCGCCCAGGTCGGCCAGCTGGCGGGTTAAAAATGGTGCGGCTATCGCTTGCTCAAGCGACACCACCAGCAAACCTGCCAGCGGCGGCATGCGGTCAGTCAGCGCGGGTTCAGTCAACTTTGGCCCCCGAGGCTTTGACCATCACATCCCACTTGGACATGTCTTCGTGCAGCAGCTTGCCCAATGCTTTGCCGTAAGTGGGCTTGGCCGGCTCTGCGCCGTTGCCCGCCAGCTTGGCTTGCAGCTCGGGGTCAGCCAGTGCCTTGGTCAGCAGCGCCTCCAAAGCTCGCGTCACGCTCTCGGGCGTGCCTGCGGGTGCAAACACCGCCACCCACAGCTCAGCGCCAAAGCCGCGTACGGTCTCGCCAATGGCGGGAATCTCTGGTGCGGCGGGTGAGCGCTTGGCACCGCTGACGCCCAAGGCGCGCAGCTTGCCCGACTTGATGTGCGGCAGCGCCGATGGCAGTGACGCAAAACCACCCGACACCTGGCCACCCAAAATATCGTTCAGCGCCGGGGCTACACCTTTGTACGGGATATGCTGCAACTTGATGCCGGTTGACAGGCTGAGCATTTCGCCCAGCAGGTGGTTCAATGTGCCGTTACCGGCAGATGCGTACTGAATGCTGTTGGGCGCGGCTTTGGCCGCTTTGATGTAAGCCTCTAAATTGCCGTAGGGCGTGGCGCTGCCCACCACCAGCACATTCGGCACCGTGGCTATCAGCCCAATCGGCACAAAGTCTTTGATCGGGTCAAAGCCCGGCGCTTTGTACAGCGCTGGGTTGATCGCCATCGCGCTGTTGATAGTGACCAGCAACGTGTAGCCGTCAGTCGGAGCTTTGGCAGCCAATTGCGTGCCCACGTTGCCGCCCGCGCCGGGTTTGTTCTCCACCACAAAGCCTTGCTTGGTGATTTCGGCCAGCTTGGCGGCCAACACCCGCGCTACAAAGTCATTCGTGCCGCCAGCGGTTTGCGGCACAAGCAGTGTCACCGGCTTGGTGGGGTAGGGCACGTCAGCAGTTCCACTTGCTTTTTGCGCCCACGCACTGCTTGCTGCCAGCCCTAGGGCAAGGACTAGCCCGGTTGATAGCAAGCGCCTGCGGCGCGCGTGGAGGGGTGATTTTTTGAAACTTGACATCGGGTCTCCAGCAGGGTGTTCTACGGATCGCTCGAAAGAATCTCAAAGGTTAGTGAATCCATCTTTGTTCATTGAGCGTATTCAATTCAGCCGCTCAACTCTGTTTGAGTTTGGCAGTGTGTTCAACATCAATTTACCACCACAGGATTTTTATGAAAATTTCTCACAAACTTGCCTCAGTTTCGCTCGCCGTCATGCTTGGTCTTGGCGCGGTATCGTCGTTCGCCCAAGTCATGGTCGGCGGTGCGCCCATGCTGGCGTCCAAAGACATCATTGACAACGCCGTCAACTCGAAAGATCACACCACGCTGGTCGCGGCAGTCAAGGCTGCTGGCCTGGTTGACACGCTCAAAAGCGCTGGCCCGTTCACCGTGTTCGCGCCGACCAATGCGGCGTTTGCTGCACTGCCAGCAGGCACGGTAGACACCCTGCTCAAGCCGGAAAACAAAGGCATGCTGACAGGTATCCTGACGTATCACGTGGTGTCCGGCAAGATCGATGCTGCGGCGTTGACCAAGATGATCATGGACGGCAAAGGCAGCACCAGTTTCAAGACTGTTGCAGGCGGCATGCTGACTGCTAAAACGGCTGGCGGCAAGGTCATGATCATGGATGAAAAAGGCGGAACATCTACCGTGACGATTGCTGACGTGTACCAGTCCAACGGCGTGATTCATGTGGTCGACAAGGTGTTGTTGCCTAAGTAATCTCTTGTTCCTTCCCGCCCCGGGGGAAGGCTAGGATGGGGGCACGCGCGATGCATGCAGCTTCTCAGCGCTTGCCCCTACCCCAACCCTCCCCCGGAAGGGGAGGGAGCAAATCGCAGATCAAGACAACTGATGCAGCGCAGCTTTCACGACGCTGGCTGCATCAACCCCAAAAAAATCTCGCAGCGCCGCCCGCGTGTCGCTGCGGCCAAAGCCGTCGGTGCCCAGGGTGGTGTAGCTGCGGCCTGCCGGGATGAAAGCCTGAATGCTGTCCGGCACAGCGCGTACGTAATCGGTGGCGGCGATGATGGGGCCTTGGCTTTGGCGCAGTTGCTGGGTGATGAAGGCTTCTTGCTTGTCAGCGGCGGCCATGCCGTTACGTGCCAGTTCGCTCCAGCTGGTGACGCTGAACACCGTCACATCGATGTCCATGGCCTTCAACTGATCGGCGGCTTTGATGACTTCGGTCAAAATCGCGCCAGATCCCATCAAAGTGATTTGTTTAGCTGTTTTCAATGATGCTTTAGGGATGTAGCCCAATGAATCTGTGGGCAAGCAGCTCCTGTATTTGTAGCATCCACGAATGATATCTGCCTCGCTGCCTGGCACTAAATCAGGCTGGGCATAGTTTTCGTTCATCATCGTGACGTAATAAAAAACGTCACGCTGCTCCACCATCATCTCGCGCATTCCGTGGTCAATGATGACGGCCAGCTCGCAGGCAAACGCTGGGTCATAGGCTTTGCAGTTTGGGATAGTGGCGGCTATCAAATGGCTGGTGCCGTCCTGGTGCTGTAGGCCCTCACCGCTCAGGGTGGTGCGGCCTGATGTAGCGCCGAGTAAAAAGCCGCGTGCCCGCTGGTCGGCCGCCGCCCAAATTTGGTCACCCACGCGCTGAAAGCCGAACATCGAGTAATAAATATAAAACGGCAGCATGGCCAAGCCGTGCACGCTGTAGCTGGTGGCGGCGGCCGTCCAGCTGGCGAGTGCGCCCGCTTCGCTGATGCCTTCTTCCAGAATTTGTCCGTCCATCGCCTCGCGGTAACTCAGCACCGAGCCAATGTCTTCAGGTGCGTAGCGTTGGCCGACGCTCGAATAAATACCGACCTGCTTGAACAGGTTGGCCATGCCGAAGGTGCGTGCTTCATCGGCCACTATAGGCACGATTTTTGGGCCGAGCTCAGTATTTTTCAGCAAGCCGCCCAGCATGCGCACAAAGGCCATGGTCGTGCTCATTTCTTTGCCGTCAGCTTGCATGGCAAAGCCGGCGTAAGACGTAAGTTCTGGAATATTGATGAGTGCGGCTGTCGTGTCCCGCTTGGGCAAATAGCCGCCCAGCGCAGCGCGCTTGGCGTGCAGGTACTGCATCTCGGGGCTGTTGGCTTCGGGCTTGTAAAAGTCCATCCGCGTGGCCTGCTCGTCAGTGAGTGGCAGGTTAAAGCGGTTTCTAAAACCAATCAAATCAGTCCCGTCAAACTTTTTGTGTGAATGGGTGGTCATCTTGCCTTGGCTGGAGCCGCCCATGCCATAGCCTTTTTTGGTGTGCGCCAAAATCACCGTGGGCTGGCCGGTGTGCGCGGCCGCTGCGGCATACGCGGCGTGGATTTTCACCAGGTCATGGCCGCCGCGTTTCAAGCGGTCAATCTGCTCGTCGGTCATGCCTTGCGCCAGCTTGGCCAGCTCAGGGTTTTGGCCAAAAAAAGTGTCGCGGTTAAAGCGGCCATCTTTGGCGGCAAAGGTTTGCATTTGGCCATCAACCGTGTTGGCAAACGCTTTGGCCAGTGCGCCGGTGGTGTCGCGCGCAAACAGGCCGTCCCAGTCGCTGCCCCACACCAGTTTGATGACGTTCCAGCCTGCGCCAGCAAACAGCTTTTCCAGCTCGTCAATGATGCGGCCATTGCCGCGCACCGGGCCGTCTAGCCGCTGCAAATTGCAGTTGACGACCCACACCAGGTTGTCCAGATTTTCACGTGCGGCCAGCGTCAGGGCGCTCATCGATTCAGGCTCGTCCATCTCGCCATCACCAAACACGCCCCAGACTTTTCGGGCGCCGCAATCCAGCAACCTGCGGTGCGTCAGGTAACGCATAAAGCGCGCGTGGTAGATTGAGCTGATTGGCCCAATGCCCATCGAGCCGGTGGGGAACTGCCAAAAGTCCGGCATCAAGTACGGGTGTGGGTAGCTGCACAGGCCGCGCGCGGTGCCCGCGGTTAGCTCTTGCCGATAAAAGCCCAAATCTTCAGCAGCCAAGCGGCCTTCCAAATAAGCCCGTGCATACACGCCGGGCGCACTGTGCGGCTGAAAAAACACCAGATCGCCTCTGTGTTGGCCCTCGTTTAGGCCAGCGCGCGCTTTGAAAAAATGGTTAAACCCGGTCTCAAACAAATCCGCCGCACTGGCATAGCTGGCTACATGGCCGCCCAACTCGCTGGAGCCGCCAGTTTCCACCTGATTGGCTTTGACCACCATGGCCAGTGCGTTCCAGCGCATCAGCGCCGCCAGGCGCTCTTCAATCGCCAAATCGCCGGGGAAAACGGGTTGCTCGTCCACCGCAATGGTGTTGACGTAGGGCGTACACAGCTCGGGCTGCCAGCCGATGCGGTGGTTGCGCGCACTGCGGCTCAAATCGTCAAGAATTTGCCGGGCTCTGGCCGGGCCTTGGGCCGCGATAAGGGCAGCAAACGCCTCACGCCACTCGGCGGTTTCTTGTGGATCGGGGTCTAGCGTCAGGTGCGTGTGGTCAATGTTCATAGGCTGTGACTTTACGAGAGATCACACAAAAGGTGCTGCTTTGAAATGACGCTGAAATAGGACGTCGCGGCATAAAATGCTGCATTTCTGTCAAAACTACACTTATGCAGCTTGATAAACTCGATTTAAAAATTCTTGATGAATTGCAGCGTGACGGCTCGCTGTCCAACGTCGAGCTGGCCAGGCGCGTGCATTTGAGCCCGTCGCCCTGCCTGGCGCGGGTCAAAGCGCTAGAGGCCGCCAAGGTGATTGACCGCTATGTGGCGATTGCCAATGCGGCGGCACTTGGCTTGGGGCTGAGCGTGTTTATCTCGATTAGCCTTCGCAGCCAAAGCAAAGACGCTTTGGCCGAGTTTGAGCGCCGCATTGCCGAGCACGACGAGGTGATGGAATGCTATTTGATGACCGGTGACAGCGACTATTTGATTCGCGTGGCGGTGGCCGACATCGGCGCGCTGGAGAAATTTATTTTGAACCAGCTCACGCCGATACCCGGCATTGAAAAAATCCGCTCCAGCTTTGCACTCAAGCAGGTGCGGTACAAGACGGCGCTGCCGTTGCCTTAAAAATTGCTGCGTAATGAACAGCTTCAAATTAAGCCGATTCAAATAATAAGCTTCAAATTAAGCAGCTTTAAACGCTATGTTATTAATAGCTGCTAGCGCATATATTGTATGGGCTACAAGCCTTAATGACTGAAAAACGGCCGCCAGTTCCCGATTGCGACTCAGTCTGTCCTGAAACTCGGCCATTAAAAAATATCGTGACTCAAAGTTACATCTTTCTTCTTGAAATGTGTACATTGCACATTTATAGTCCCAATCATGGACTGCCAGCCACAACTCACCGCAACGATGCGCCGCCACGGAGCAGGTGCTAACACCGCTGCCACGGGTTTGCCGACAGTCCATTTTTGGCAGCTTGCCAGCCGGTCAAAACGCTCTTTTCCAAATTAACTTGTCGTCCCCCTCAAAGAAAGCAACTCATGAAAAACTTGCGCCACGATCTGTTCACCAACACCAACACCAACACCAACACCAACACCAACACCAACACCAACACCAACACCAACACCAATGCCAAAACTGGTATCACTCGCCGCGAAGGCTTGACGCTGACCTTGCTGGGCAGCGCGCTGGCATTGGCAGGGTGCGGCGGCGGCGGCACCAGCACAACATCGCTAGCCGTAACGCCTGGGGGCGTCACTGGCCCAGCGGTGGGCTCATCGGCCCTTGGTGCGGTTACTGGCTTTGGCTCCATCATCGTCGGCGGTGTCCGGTTTGACGACTCAGCGGCCAGCGTTCAAGACGACGACGGCGTCAGCATGGCCAGCGGTGACTTGAAACTTGGCATGGTCGTCAAGGTCAAGGGCGGCAAAAAGACCGACGACGGCAGCAGCGTGCGCGCCAAAGCCGACAGCATTGACGTTCAGAGCGAGCTGCAAGGCCCGGTTGATTCCAAGACCGCCGACACGCTGGTGGTGCTGGGGCAAACTGTCAAGATCACGGCCTCGACCTTTTTTGAAGACGGCCTGAGCCTTGCCAGTCTGGTGGTGGGCGCGGTGGTAGAAGTGCACGGTTTTGTTGATCCGCTGGCCAACACGATGGCTGCTACCCGCATTGAGAGCAAACCCAACGCCAAGTCGTTCAAGCTGCAAGGCACCATCAAGGCCCTGAACAGCGCCGCCAAAACCTTTAGCATTGGCACAGTGACGATCAGTTACTTAACGGCCGACTTGCCTGCTGGCTTGATTTTGGCCAACGATCTGGTGGTCCGCGTGCGTCTGGCGTTGACGCCTTTAACGGGCACCCGCACCGCTTTGAAAATTCGCAAATTCGAGATCGACAAGGAAGACCGCAACGAAGCCAAGGTAGAAGGCATCGTCACTGCCTTCACATCGAGCAGCGCGTTCAGCGTGAACGGCTTGGCAGTCGATGCCAGCGCCGCGACGTTTGAGCCCGGCAAGACCGGCGTTGTGCTGGGCTCACGGGTTGAAGTTGAAGGCAGTCTGGTCAGCGGCGTGCTGGTTGCCAAGAAGGTGTCGATCGAAGGACGCCCTGAGGCTTCCAAGTTCGAGCTGCACGGTGTTGTGATCCGGCTGGACAAGACGGCTCAAACCTTTGTGTTGCGCGGCACCACTGTTAACTACAGCGCCGCCAGTTTTGCTACCGGCGTGACAGCCGCCACACTGGCCAACGGCCAGAACTTGGAGGTCAAGGGCAACCGGATTGCAGGCAACGTGATCATGGCCACGCTGATTGCGCTTGAAAAGTAAGCGCGAATCGCCAGCGGCTACGGCAGTCGCTGGCCGTTAGTCGTTGGCCATTAGTCGTTGGCCGCTACAAGCACCCGCGCCGGGCCGATTTATAGTTCAGTCCTATGCAACAGCCAACCGCGCCACCACCCCCGCTGAATGTCAGTGTCGGCGGCTTGAACAACCTGCAGGCGGTGCACGCTGACCAGCTTGCAGTGATGGCTGCAGTTGACAGCGTGTTTGCGCCGCTGGCGCAGCTTTGCTTGTCAAAAGGCATTCGGATTCAAGCCGTGGAAGAGCGGCTGCGCGTAGCCTTCGTTGAGGCAGCCCGCGCCGCGCAGCCCGCAGAGCCCTCGCGCCGCCTGACCAGCCAAACTACTAGCCGCATAACTAGTCGCACAACCAACCAAACTACCAACCAAACTACCAGCCAAACTACCAACCGCACAACCAGCCGAATCAGCGCCGCAACCGGCCTGACGCGCCGCGAAGTCGACCGCCTGCAAAGCGCGCCAGCGGCGGCCGCCAAAGCGCCAGCGTCTCCCATCACTGAGCTGTTCACCCGCTGGCTGTCTGACCCAACACTGCGCGGCGCAGACGACAAGCCCAAGCCGTTGCCGCGCCAGGGGCCAGCGCCCAGTTTTGACGCGCTGGCTCAGTCAGTGACGCAAGACGTGCATCCCCGCACGCTGCTGGGCGAGCTGTGCCGCTTGCAACTGGCGACGCTAGACCTAGCGACTGACGAGGTGAAATTGCTGCGCGATGCTTTCGTACCCAGCGGCGACTGGGCCCGCATGCTGGCTTACGTGGCTGACAACGTGGGCGACCACTTTCGCGCTGCGGTTGCCAACGTCTTGCAAGGTGGCAAGCAGCAGCTTGAGCAAGCCATCTTTGCCGATGACCTGTCGGCCGAGTCGCTGGCCGAGGCCGAGGTGGTGATGACCGCGCAGTGGCGTCGGCTGCTGACCGAGGTGGCCCCGCAGCTCGAAAAAATGATTGAAAAAGACCGGCTGCTGGGCCGAGCTCAAGACCAAAGCATGCGCATTGGTCTGTACACCTGGTCAAGCGCCATGCCGGCGAATCTGCCGCCACCGCCACCACAACCACCGCCACCACCGCCACCGACGCTGCTTTCAAGCAACAACCCGGAGACCTCCTGATGAAACATCGCTCAAAAACACCGCTGGTTGGCAGCAACGGCCGCATCGGCAACATGGGCCGCAATGGCCGCATCGGCAGCATAGGCAGCATTGGTCGGCGCGATGCGCTTGGTCTAACAGCGCTGGCCAGCATTTTGGCACTGGCTGGTTGCGGTGGTGGTGCCGGTGACTCGGTGGCCGGTGTGACCAGCGGCGGAACCGGTTCATTTTCAACTGGCCCCATCACTGGCTTTGGCTCAATCATTGTGGGGGCCGTGCGCTTTGACGACACCAAAGCCAGCAGCGTGGCTGACGTTGACGATGACAACACCGACCTGCGCGGCCAGCTCAAGCTAGGTATGGTGGTGCGGGTCAAAGCGCCAGCGATTGTGGGCAGCGCCGCTGATGCGCAAACCATTGAAGTGCGCAGCGAACTGCTGGGGCCGATCAGCCGCGTTGACGGCGCGACACTGACCGTGCTGGGGCAAACGGTCAGCGTGACGGGTAACACTTTTTTTGGTGACGGCTTGGTCGGCACATCGTCGTTAGCCGTTGGCCAGGTCGTGGAGGTGCACGGCTTTGTCGACGCAACCAACAACACCATCACTGCTACCCGCATTGAGCGTAAAACGCTGGCCAACGTGAAAGCTTTCAAGCTGCAGGGCTACCTGCGGGGTCTCTTAGCAGGCAGGTTTCAAATTGGCGATTTGGTGATCAACGCCAGCGCTTGGGCGGCGGTGCCTAGCGGCTTGGTGCTGGCCAACGGCTTGCTGGTGCGGGTTCGCCTTGAGCCAACATCAAGCGCTGGCACGCGACAGGCCATCAGCATCCGCGCCGTCGAGCTGGAGGTGCAGGACCGCGACCAGGCCCGGGTTGGCGGCATTGTCACGGCGCTGACTTCCAATGGTCAATTAAGCATCAACGGGGTGGCAGTAGACGCACGCGGCGCGGCGCTTCCGCCGGGTCTCAAAGTCGGCGATCGAGTAGACGTGCAAGGCGCTCTGGTCAAGGGCGTGCTGGTGCCCAAAGACATCAAGCTGGACGACGAAAAAGACCCGCTGAAGTTTGAGCTCAACGGCAACGTCAGCAGTCTGAACAAAACCGCCAAGACGTTTGCCGTGCGCGGGGTAACGGTCGACTACGCTGCGGCCGAATTCAAAGACGGCAGCGCGACCAGCTTGGTCGATGGCGCGCGGGTGGAAGTCAAAGGCGTGGCGGGTGCAGACGGCAGCCGGATCAAAGCGACCCGCATTACCTTTAATTGAGTCTGGGCACAACCAGACTCAACGCCGCCGCGCAGGCTTGCGCGAGTTGTCATAAAACGTTGGCGGTTTGTTGGCCAGCCATGTGATGAAGGTGGCGATTTCTGCGTGTGCCTGCAGCGCTGCCCACGTGTTAAAGCCAGTGGCCAGTTCACGTTCGCTGAAGGTAGCGTGAATTTTGCGGTGGCAAATGCGGTGGATCAGCGCCGTGTTGTCCAGCGTTTTGCCGCCGCGACTTTTGGGCACCAGGTGGTGCTCGTCCACACTGCGGCCAGGCACCAACAGGCGGTGGCACAGTGGGCAGTTGGCGGGCTGAGTCTGTGCGACATGACCCAAGGGTTCGGTGCCTCTCAAGGCGCGGCGTGAGACCATGCTTGATGTTGTTTGCTATGCTAACAGGAGCTGCTAGCGCACTATTTATCTGGGCTACAGACCGAATTAATAGGTAAATTGTGGTTAAAAGATTACTGCGGCTCAATCTTTGCGGCAGCGATCGCTTTGGCCCACTTGGCGGTCTCTAGCTTGCTGCGCTGGGCCAGGGCTTCGGGCGTGCCGGGCTCTACTGCAAAGCCGATGCCTGCAAATTTGTCTTGAATGTCTTTGCTTTGCGCAGCAGCATTGATGGCCTGGTTGAGCTTGGCGATGACCTCTAGCGGCGTGCCTGCGGGGGCAAACATCGCAAAGTAGGCAATCAGTTCGTAGTCTTTCAAACCCAGCGCTTCGTTCACGGTGGGCAGCTCGGGAATGGCGGCTGAGCGCTTGCTTGACGTGACCGCCAGCCCGCGCACTTTGCCGCCTTTGACTTGCGGCAGCATCACGCCAAAGTCGGCGGTGAACATCATGACTTGCCCGCCAATCAGGTCCGTCATCGCCGCCGGTCCACTCTTGTACGGCACGCTGGTGATGTCCATGCCCGTCATGCCGGCCAGCATTTCTGACGACACCAGCTGCGACGTGCTGGCGCTGGCCACCGTCAGCAGGCCGGCTTTGGTTTTACCCAACGCAACCAGCTCTTTGAGGGTCTTGACTGGCACGTCGTTGTTCACCGCCACGATCAGCGGGAGCGAGCCCAAGTAGCCCAGCGGTGCAAAGGCAGTGTCCTGGTCATACGGCAGCTTTTTCATCAGGCTTTTCAGGGCTGCATTCGTGCTGTTGGTGCCAATCAAAATCGTGTAGCCGTCAGCCGGCGACTTGGCCACAGCGTCAGCGCCCAGCATGCCGTTGACGCCAGCCCGGTTTTCAACCACGATGGTTTGGCCCAGCGCCTCACCCATTTTTGCGGCAAAGGCGCGGCCAATCTGGTCGGTGGCGCTGCCCGCAGCAAACGGCACGATGGCCTTGATGGGTTTGCTCGGGTAAGTGGTGTTGCTTTGGGCGAACGCAGACAGCGACAAGCTAACCAGGGTTGCCAAAAGTAGTGATTTCAATGTCATGGTTTGTCCTCAATTAAAAGTAGTTCGTCGGCTGTCATGTCAATGTCAAGGCTGAGAATGGCTGACCCCAAACATTTGCCATGGGCGTCCAGCGCCAGCGATCGGGTCACGCCGCCACCTAGCGCATCGTGCAGCACGAAGTTTAAAGCCCCAAGATGAGGCAACTCGTAGCGCTCGACTTCTCCTTTGACGATACCGGTGTAATGCTGTTTGACGCGCTGCGCGGTCAGGGCGCGTTGAATGGCCGGAAAGTGCTTGATGTCATAGGCGATCACCGACAAGGTAGAGCGGTTGCCCTTGTCCCCGGCGCGCGAATGGGCGATTTCTCTCAGCATTTTTTTGAGCCGCATTTAAACCTCCAACAACACGACAGATGTTTGCACCCACTCACGCGGAATCAACACCGATGCTGCGGCTATCACCTCGCGTACCGACTGCGTTGCACCGCCGCCGCTGGCCGGGCCGTTCAAGTACAGGGCTTCGACTTCGCGGGCGACATGCTCGGCCTCGGCCCGCGTGGCGACGCGCATCGCCGCGCGGGCGCGGACTTCATAGGGCGTGTGCCCCGCAGCCAGCGCGGCGCCGTGAATCGCGTTGACGCCCATCAGCTCAAACCGGCTGTCCAGCGCCGCCATGCCTGCCAAGCGTTCTTGCAAGACATCCAGCGCCAGCTGGCCACGTGCCACTGCGCCCAAGCCGGCATAAGAGATTTGCCCTTCGCCGATAAACCCATCGCGGTAGCCAACGGTGACTTTCAGGGTCTCGGGGCGTGGGTGGCCGGTCGCACCGCGGACTTGAACTCGGTCAGCGCCGACTTGCGTTAGTGTGGCGTTTGAAAAGTCTGCCGTCACATCGGGCTGCAGGTACGCGGCTGGGTTTTCAATTTCATACAGCAACTGGGACGCACAGGTGGCCACCGTCACGCAGCCGCCAGACCCTGCCACTTTGGTGATGACGGCGCTGCCATCGCTTGACACCTCAGCCAACGGAAAGCCCAGGCGTGGCAAGTCAGGCACATCACGGTAGCCGGGGTCGGCAAAGTAGCCGCCGGTGACTTGCCCAGCGCACTCCAGCAAGTGCCCGACCAGCGTGCCCCTGCCCAGGACGGCCCAGTCATCCATGGCCCAGCCAAATTCATGAATCAGCGGGGCTAAAAACAGCGCAGGGTCAGCCACGCGGCCCGTGATGACGACGTCTGCACCTTGCGCCAGCGCGTCAACAATTCCAGCAACGCCGATGTAGGCGTTAGCTGAGATGATGGTGTCCGCCAATGCGGCAAGTGTGCTGTGGCTGTCCATCAGCGGCAGTGGCTTGCCATGCAGCTGCGCTGTCACATCGTCGCCCAACACCACTGCAACGGTTAGTTTTTTGATGCCCAGCTCGCGCGCAACGCGAACCACCTCGTGCCCTGCGGCGATTGGATTGGCCGCGCCCATGTTGCTGATGATTGTGGTGCCTTGGGCAACACAGCTGGGCAACACCGCTTTCATTCGCGCCGCCAGCAAGGCATCAAAACCCAGGCGAGGGTCATGACTGCGCTGCAGCTGCGCCAATGCAATCGTGCGCTCGGCCAGGCATTCAAACACCAGATAGTGCAGCGCGCCGTTTTCTGCCAGCTCCACCGCCGGGGCAATGCGGTCGCCCGAGTAGCCAGCACCAGCGCCCACGCGCAGTATTGTCATGGCCTTGTGTTTGCTATTGAATAAATAGCTGAATGCGCAATAAATACTTGGGCTACAGGCATATTGTTACGTTCAAATTGATTGTCTGGGTGGGTTTTTGCGCGTTATCTCATCGGTGGCGCTTGGTAACTTGTTGAAGCCTCAATGGCGTTGATTTTGGCCAACAGTTCATCGCGTCTTTCGCCAAATTCCTGATCTCGCTCGGTTGCGGATTCACTTCCTATGCTGTCAACAAACTGCACCAGCCGCTTGGTGCCGGTAGACATTTGGTTGAGCTTGTTTTGCAGGGCGTCAATGACCCCACCGGTGGTGCTGGGCCCCAGCTCTGCCTGCCAGATGGCAATGTTAATTTGAAATGCGTTGGACCGATCAAATTTTTCGGACAGGCGTATGCAGGCCGTCAAAATTTGTGTCGACAAAGAGGCCAATGCACTGCGGCTGACCGGGCCTTCGACCAGCACTAAAAAGTAGCCGTCGCCCAGCACGGCGGCTGTGTCAATGTCCCGAATCACTCTTGTCAGCACCTGACCGAATTGTTTGAGCATGACATCTTGTTGCTCAGGACTTTGCGATGCCAGTAGCTTGCTGAAGTTGAGCCAGCGCAGCATGATCACGCCGCAGCCTAATTTGAGGCGGTCGGCTCTTAACAGCATTTGCTCCATCCGTATTTTGGCTACCCGCGAATGGGTCAAGCCAGTGACCGGATCGTTGTTGGCCATGGCTTTGGCCAGCTCCGCCGACAGCAGGGCGTCCCGGCTGCGCCAGGCCAGCGCCAGAAAAAACACCACCAATCCCAGCTGCGTGAGAAAGGTGCTCACCACTTGTGTTATTTCAATATGCGACAGCCATCCGTAGTTGTAAAGCAGACGGGCTACCGCCGCACCAGCCAAAGGTATCAGGCCTGCAATCAACCATAGATTCCAGCGCAGCCCGCGCCAGCTAAGCCAGGCCAAAGCCACGGCAGCGATGAGCACGACAGTGCCGGTCCAGGCGTTTAAGAATTGGCGCGGGACCTGGTTGACAGCGACAAACGCGATCACTGCCAAGCAAGCGCAAATGACGCCGTTTGCCACCAGCAGTTGGTAAATCCGCCGGTGGCTGTCTCTGGCATAACTGGCCTGCGCAAAAAACCAGGATCCGCTGGCCAGGGTCAACATCGGCACTGCCCAAAACATGGCCTGATTCAAATGCGCGCTGGTTGGCCACAGCCGCCAACCGCCGTAACCCATGGTCACCAGGTGTTGCAACAAAACAGCCAACGCAAAAGCGGCCAACGACAAAAACACCGGATTGCGCGCCAAGGCGTAGGCTCCCAGGCATGCAAGCACCAAAAAACCAAACATTCCAAACATCAGGCCAATCAGGGTGCCTATTCGGGACGCGCCATCGGCAAAGTCCAGATCGCTCATCAGCTCTGGTCGCTCTGTCACGGGGCTGAGATTTTCAAAACGCAAATAGTAGGTTTGCTCAACTCCGCTGGTCAGCACCTCAAAGCTGGGGGTGCGGGTGGCGCGGTTCCAATTTACGTTGGCAATAGACACGCCTGCCGACTGCACCAGCCAACTACCGTCGGGGTCTGCGGTGTACAGGCTTACTTTTTGGAGGGTGACGCGCGGGATGCGAATAATCCACGATTGGGCACTTTGGGTGGGCGCAAAGCTGAACTTGGCCCACACATCGGCTCCGGCAGCGGTGGGCAGCGACGTGTGTGGGGCGTAGGGTTTAAATGCCCAAGCCTCTGCATTGGCAACAAAAGCCTGCGGCAGGCCCGCTGCGCCTGATGCGTTGGCGCTGACCCATTGCAGCGGCTGGCTTAAAGCCGGTTGAATGCTTGTGCGGTACAGACGGTCAAACCCCTGCGCTTGCGCCGGTGCCAAGCCTAACGTAAAAAGCATCGATAGCAAACAGAGGAATTGCGTCACGCTTTGCTTATGGGTTAATAGATGCCAGTTAGCGTTATCGCCCGTCATGGAGCTGAAGGTGACTGACAATCCAGCAGGCTCCCGCAATCAAAAGGATCGCTCCGCTTTCGTACAGCAAAATAGAAGGGTCGCCTTCTTTGCCTTGCAAAATAATCAGCCGACTGAGTGCAGTCATGGCAATAAACAGCGGAATCGTGATGGGGATGCGGTGGCTGGCATAAAAAGCGCCCAGCATGCCCAGCACCTCGGCATAGATGAACATCAGCAGCAGGTCTTTGAGTTCGACCTTGCGGTTGTCAATCAGCAAAATCACTTCTTGCGCCATGGCTGCCACGGTAAAAAAAGCGATGATGACGAGAAATGACTTTTCAACGAAATGAATGATGCTCTTGACGTTCATGCGCTACCCCTGAATTAATAGCTATTAAGCCTTAATTCTATTGCGCTACAGGCCTAAACGACTATTTACTTTAGAATTTTCAGAGCACCAGTCCGGCGCGCCTGGATTTTTACACGTGCCGTGTGTGCAAGCAGTAAATGTGGGGGCGACCAATTACTGTCGATTCAAGCGCTTTTGTCGGGCGTACTCGCTGCGGTTGTGTGCGTTGTCAGTGCGCCGCTGATCGGCACATCCAGCATCCGCAGCTTTATTTTTTCAATCGCATGCGACGGCTCCAGACCTTTTGGGCAGACCTCAGCGCAGTTCATGATGGTGCGGCAGCGAAACAGCCGGTAAGCACCCGCCAGGTTGTCAAGCCGCTGGGCTGTAGCGTGGTCGCGGCTGTCAGCGATGAAACGATAGGCTTGAATCAAGCCTGCAGGGCCGACAAATTTGGTTGGATTCCACCAGTAAGACGGGCACTGACTGCTGCAACACGCGCAAAGAATGCACTCATAGGCACCATTGAGCTTGTCACGGTCTTGTGGTGACTGCAGGCGTTCTTTTTCGGGCGGTGGCTCTGGGTTGATCAGATAGGGCGAGACCGAATGGTGTTGCTTGAAGAAGTTGCTCATGTCGACAACCAGATCGCGAATGATCGGGAAGCCCGGCAGCGGGCGAATCACGACGGGTTGCTTCAAATCCCTCAGCCGCGTCACACAAGCCAAACCGTTACGTCCATTGATGTTCATCGCGTCCGATCCGCAAACCCCCTCGCGGCATGATTTGCGCAGGGTGAGCGTGTTGTCTTGCTGCTTGAGGCGGATCAGCACATCGAGCAGCATGTGGTCGCTGGCTGTCACGTTGATGGTGTAGTCCTGCAGGAATGGCTTGTCGTCCACCTCCGGGTTGTAGCGAGATATACAAAACTGCATGACTTGCTCCTTCAATGTGACAGGCGGTGGTGATCGCCAGTTTTAAGCCACGGGGTACTGCGCCCGAATCAATATCCAGACTAACCAAACCCCAAGCGCCGCCAGACAGACGCCCAACACAGCAGCCAGCGGTGGCCGCAAGCGGGCGGGCTGCACATAGTCAAACAGCACATCGCGCAAGCCCACCCACATGTGCAGCAGCAGCGCGATAAAAAAAATAAACAAGGCAACACCGACTGCGGGTTGTGCTGCCCACGCCCGCCACTGCGGGTAGGAGTGAATCAGACGAAGAAGAAAATAAACGAAAAAAGACACGAAGAAAACCAACATGTAAAGCGCACCCAGGCGCTGCACCAGCCAGGCGGCAAGCCCCGCTGTGTTGCGCCTCACGTCAGAACCCCCACTGCCAGCAGCGCCAAGGCCAGCCCGCCAACGTTTACCCACCAGGCGCTGCGGCGTGCGCTGTGCAATGTTGAGCCCAGGTTGGCATCAGCCAACAGGTGGCGAACGCCAGCCAGAATGTGATGCGCCATCGCCCAAACCAGCAACATCATGGCGGCCTTGAAGGCAAGCTGGCCAAACCAGCTTGCCACCCTGTCAAAGGACGACTGGTTTTGAAGCGAAAGATCCAGTAGGTAGACCGCAAAGGGAACAGCCACAGCCAGAGCAACACCGGAGATGCGATGCAAGATCGATGTCAGTGCGCCAACGGGAAGCTTAATCTGGGTGAGATTGAGAAAAACCGGGCGCACGGACAAGTCGGTGGAATGTTTTTTCATCTAGAAGTCTTGGCCTTTGTTGGCCTTTGCGGCGAGCCGTCGCGGCAATCGGGTTTTTTCCAGCGTTGCCTTCAGCAAGGCTACGCCCGCTGGTCAAGCCGGCATGTAGGACAAAAACGTTTCTGATTGAGTGGTGGGCATGTGAAGGATTTTTAGGGGCAAACTGGCATATCGTTGACCTCAGATACGCTGACGCGCGCTTAAAAAATTTTGCTTGCAACTGCTTTGACCTGTTTGCAGTGGCTGGGTGCCAAGCCAGCGAACCCCCCTATTTGAAAGCCACTTGACCAGGAGCTAGAGATGCCAGAAAACAAAAAAGCGATTCAGGAACGTGCCCAGCTTCTTTTTAAAGCGCTGTCAAGATGGGACTATGAGGGCGGCGCAGGGCCTGACCATCCAGGCCTTGCAGCAAAAGGGGAACGCCCCGCTGCGTTGCCACTGGCCAATGCCGAACTGGTTCGGCTTCAAACCCGGGTCATTGCGCTGGAAAATCTGGTCATCGCGCTGCTGGCAGATGCGTCAGATTGGCAAATCGGGCTGGCCCGGGAAGGAGCGACTTACATTCGGCCCAGGTCAGGGTACACGCCGCATCCACTGACCATCAAGGCTGCAGACCAGATGGATCACTTGGTGCAACGCAGTGCGAAATTTCGCGTCGACGGCAAACATCAGTAGCGTGGCCAAGACCGGCGTGTTGCGTTGCAGTGTGCTAACGCTTGGGTCGGTTGATGAACGCCGTCACATCTGATAAGCGCGCTGGGCGCTCTTAAATTTATAGCTGCTAGCCCAGGTAATTATTGCGCTACAGCCCTAAAAAGAACCTAAAATGCGCTTGACAAGGCTGCCGCGTCACATTTTTGCCTGAAACACCAGCCCGGCGTGTTCACGCAGCGCATGGAACTTGATTTTTGGCCACTGCTGCTCTACCGCACGCAATGTGGCGCTGTGGTCAACCAGTAGCGTCGGTGCGTCAACCGCATCGAGCGCCACGCGGTGAGCGTTGGCATCCATGAATTTCTTCAATTCGTTGGCATCGTCACTCGTCACCCAGCGGGCCAGGTTGAAGTTGCTTGGCATGATGCGGGCTTTGACGCCGTATTCATGCTCCAGCCGGTGCGCCACCACTTCAAACTGCAACTGGCCAACGGCGCCTAGCAGTAGCAGTGAACCCGCGATCGGCCTGAACACCTGAATCGCACCTTCCTCGCCGAGCTGCGTCAATCCCGCTCGTAACTGCTTGGTACGCAGTGGGTCAGCTACTTCAACGGCCCGAAACATTTCAGGTGCAAAAAACGGCAAGCCAGTGAACTGGAGCGCCTCGCCTTCAGTCAGTGTGTCGCCCAGTTGCAGCACGCCGTGGTTGGGTATGCCGATGATGTCGCCTGCAAAAGCGGTGTCTAAAAGCTCGCGGCGCTGGCTCATGAAGCTCACCACCGTGTTGGGCCGCAGCTCTTTGCCGCTGCGCACCACTTTTAATTTCATGCCGCGCGTGAATTCGCCGCTGGCAACTCGCAAAAACGCAATGCGGTCGCGATGGGCCGGGTCCATGTTGGCTTGAATTTTGAACACCACGCCCGAGAATTTTTTTTCTTCAGGGTGAACGACCCGCTGCATCGCGGTGCGGTCAGCCGGGGCAGGGGCCAGATCAACCAACGCGTCGAGCACTTCCTGCACGCCGAAGTTGTTGATCGCCGAGCCAAAAAACATCGGCGTTTGCTTGCCTGCTAAAAACAGCTCACGGTCAAATTCTGGCGTAGCACCTGCGACCAGTTCGATCTCGCCTTTGGCGTGTTCGTACTCTGCGCCGAAGCGTTTGGCTGCCTCGGCGTTGTTCAGCCCCGTCAGGATTTCATCGTCACCACCGGCTTTGTCTTCACCGGGGCTGAACACACGCATCCGGTCTTCACGGCGGTCATACACACCGTGAAACAGCTTGCCCAT
>JAYWFR010000276.1:0-3089 GCA_043778695.1 Polaromonas sp.
GAGGCTGACGCCGAGGCGTACGTCGCCGCTTTAAGCGCAGCCAGTATCAAGCTGCTTCCAGCGCCAGCGTATCTTGAATGCGCGATGGTGTTAACCGGGCGTTTGGGCGCAGCGTCCACGGCGCGTCTGACTGAGGTCTTGACCACTGCGGCCATCACCATTGAACCGTTCACCCAGGAAATGGCTCAGCTTGCAATTGGTGCATTCCACGCTTACGGCAAAGGCAGGCATAAAGCCAGCTTGAACTTTGGCGACTGCTTTGTGTATGGGGCAGCCAAGGCAATGGGCTTGCCACTTTTGTATAAGGGCAATGACTTTGCTCAGACCGATATCGCCTCTGCATTGGCATAAGCTGGAAAATCATGACAGCCCGCATCATTCCCATCGTCAACCAACTGTCGGCCAACCTCGCCGTTAACCTTGCGACCCAGCCCTTTGCCGCCACGGGCCTGCTGCAAGACACCCTCGCCCGCCCGCTGCGTGACCTGCGCATCAGCGTCACCGACCGCTGCAACTTCAGGTGCAGCTACTGCATGCCGAGCGAGGTGTTTAACAAAGACTATGCGTTTTTGCCGCAAAAATCGCTGCTAAGCTTTGAAGAGATTGCGCGGCTAGCTCGCATTTTTGTAGCGCATGGGGTCGAGAAAATACGCCTGACAGGCGGTGAGCCGCTGCTGCGCAAAAACCTGGAAGTGCTAATAGAGATGCTGGCGAAGATGACCACGGTGGCTGGCAAGCCGCTGGACATCACGCTCACGACCAACGCATCGCTTCTCGCTAAAAAAGCTCAATCGTTAAAAGACGCTGGCTTGCAGCGCGTTACCGTTAGCCTGGACGCAATGGACGATGCTATTTTTCGGCACATGAACGATGTGGACTTTCCGGTAGCTGATGTGCTGCGCGGCATTGAGGTGGCTAACAAGGTGGGCTTGCTGCCGATCAAAATCAACATGGTCGTCAAGCGCGGAACAAACGATCAAGAAATCTTGCCAATGGCCAAACACTTTCGCCACTCCGGCAATGTGCTGCGCTTTATTGAATACATGGACGTGGGCGCAACCAACGGCTGGCGCATGGATGAGGTGCTGCCCTCAGCCCAGGTGATTGAGCGCATCAACGCTCTCTTTCCGGTAGCAGCCATTGACGCGAACTATCTGGGCGAAACAGCAGAACGCTGGCGCTATGCCGATGGTGGCGGCGAGATTGGCGTCATCAGCAGCGTGACGCAAGCGTTTTGCAGCGACTGCAACCGCGCGCGCTTGTCGACCGAAGGTAAGCTGTTCTTGTGTCTGTTTGCCAATGGCGGACACGACTTGCGCGCCTTGCTGCGCGGTGACCAGCACACCAAATTTAGCGACGAACAGATATCCAGCGCTGTCGGCAACATCTGGCACAAGCGCGATGACCGTTATTCAGAGCTTCGCGCCATGTTGCCGGTTGATACGCAAATTGGCGACGGGAAAAAGCGCGTTGAGATGAGCTACATAGGCGGCTAGTTTTGCAGCACGAAAACATCACAGCAGTCATTTTGGCCGGCGGCCGCGGCTCCCGGATGGGTGGGGTAGACAAGGGCTTGCAGCACTTCAACGGCACTCCGTTGGCACTACACACGCTGCAGCGACTCCAGCCGCAGGTAGGTCGAGTGCTGATCAACGCCAACCGCAACTTGGCGGCGTATGGATCGTTTGGCGTGCCTGTTTGGCCTGACGCCAGCACGATGGGCTACTATGCCGGGCCACTGGCTGGCTTCATGACCGGGCTTGCGCATTGCCAAACGCCGTATTTGCTAACCGTGCCCTGCGACACGCCGCTTTTCCCTCACGACCTGGCAGCGCGACTTAGCGTTGCACTTGAGGCGCAATCAGCCGACTTTGCCGTAGCCAGCGCACCCGAGGAAGACGGCCACACCCGTGCGCAACCGGTCTTTTGCCTGATGGGCACGCACATGCTGGCCAGCTTGCAACGCTACACCCAAGTCGGTGGCCGCAAGATTGATGCGTGGACCGTGCAGCACACCGTTGCGCATGTGGCTTTCAATTTGCCGGGGGATGATCCCCAAGCGTTTTTTAACGCGAATACGCTGGCTGAATTGCATCAACTCGAATCGCGCCAAATGTGACGATAGACGTGAAATCAATGGCTCAAATCGCCGCTGAGCTAAAAGGCTACGACCCGCAAGCAGTCAGAGCTGACGACGTGCTGCGCTTTCTGGCAAAACTCGTCAACCCGGTTCACGAATCCAGCGATGTACCCTTGTTTGAAGCGCTGGGCCGGGTGCTGGCTGACGACGTGACCAGCCCGTTTGACGTACCGCCGCATGACAACTCGGCCATGGATGGCTATGCGTTTGACGGCCAGCAGTTAAACAGCAGCACTCTGAATTTAGAAGTTGTCGGTACCGCGTTTGCAGGCAAGGCCTGGTGCGGCACAGTGGGCACGGGCCAGTGCGTGAAGATCATGACGGGAGCCATCATGCCGACAGGCTTGGACACCGTTGTCCCGCAAGAAATGGTGACTGTCAACGATCAAACCATCACCCTAGTAGCCAAGCTTTTAAAACCCGGTGACAACCGCCGTCATCAAGGTGAAGACCTGATGCAGGGCCAGCCAGCGCTCTTAAAAGGTGAGCTGCTCACCCCCGCAAGACTTGGGCTCGCAGCGTCTTTAGGCCTTAAAACAGTGCCCTGCTATCGACAGATCAAAGTCGCTTATTTTTCAACGGGTGACGAGATTTTGTCGCTCGGCGAGCCGCCGCGTGAGGGCGCTGTGTATGACAGCAACCGCTACACCGTGTTTGGGCTTCTTACACGCATGGGCTGCCAAGTGATTGACATGGGTGTGGTGCGCGACGACCCTGCACTTCTTGAGGTGGCCTTTAACCAAGCCGCAGCGCTAGCCGATGCCATCATCACGTCTGGCGGGGTCAGTGTGGGCGAGGCGGATCACACCAAAGCAATGATGAAAAAGCTGGGCGATGTAGCGTTTTGGCGGATTGCGATGCGGCCTGGTCGGCCCATGGCGGTTGGGCGCATTGAAAAACCAGCTTTCAATATCGTTTTAGGCGACAAATCAGCCTCTAGCCCCGACAT
>JAYWFR010000277.1:0-17917 GCA_043778695.1 Polaromonas sp.
AAGCGCCCAAGGCCAGCGTGTGGCGGCGGGCGAAGAGGGCCAGCGCACGCTGCAATTTTTCTCAGACCGGGTGGAAGGCAACCTGCTGGCCGCGCACCAAGAGATTCAAAAACTCGGGCTGCTGTACGGCACGGCGGATGCAGGCGTTTTAAGTTTTGAACAAGTCGAAAACGCAGTCCTGAACGTAGCACGTTACGACGTTTTTAAACTGTCAGAAGCCATATTGGGCGGACAAGCGGTACGCGTGGCGCGCATGCTCGACGGCCTGCAAGCCGAGGGTGAAGCAGAAGTATTGGTGCACTGGGCCATCAGTGAGGACATCCGCAGCATGAAGCGCGTCAAAGACGCCATAAACGCCGGGCGGCCGATGCCGATGGCCTTGAGAGAAAACCGGGTCTGGGGCGCCAAAGAAAAGCTTTATGAGCGCGTGTTGCCAGGCATCACCGACACCACGCTAGCCAATTTATTGACCGCTGCGCACAAGGTCGACGGTGTTGTGAAAGGCTTAAAACAACCCGACTGGCCCGCCAGTGGTTGGCAGGCGCTGCACCGGCTGGCGGGGCTGGTGTGTGAGCAGTGTGACGGGCAGCGGCGTGCCCGATAGCAGAGCTGGAGCGGACGTTTCGGCGCAGTCTCCCGCCCTGGCGTTCAGAAAAGACCTGCACGCCCTGCGTGCATGGGCTGTCGTGGCAGTGGTGGGTTACCACTTTGGTGTGCCGGGTTTTGCCAGCGGTTTTGTCGGCGTCGACATTTTTTTCGTTCTGTCAGGCTACTTGATCACCGCCCAGGCGCTTGCGGCAATGGCTGTGGGGCGGTTTTCATTCGCCGCGTTCTGGACAGCGCGTTTGCGCCGACTAGCCCCCGCGCTATGCGTGGTGCTGGTGGCAACTGTGCTGTTGGGCTGGTGGCTGACGCTGCCTGGCCAGTATCTACAGCACCTGCGGCAAATGTTGTTTGCCGTTACTTTTTCATCGAACTTTCCATTTGCCAGCCAGCAAGGCTACTTTGACGCGGCAGCGCACACCAAACCCCTTCTACACACTTGGTCGCTATCGATTGAATGGCAGTTTTATCTGGTCATGCCTTTGGTGCTGTCGGGCGCGTGGCGGCTGACCGCGTGGCGCTTCACACCCACTCAACCCGAACGCGCGGCACGTTCACTGAACGGCGTCATGATGGTGCTGGCCGTGGTCGCCATCGCCTCGTTGGGGTACTGTTTGGCCAACAGCTCAAGCCAGGCCAGCCAAGGGTTTTTTTCATTGCGCACACGCGCTTGGGAGCTGCTGGTGGGCAGCCTGGTGGCGGAGTGGCACGCTTCGGCGCGCAGACTGGCCACAGCGGCCACACCGGCCATGCCGACGCGCCTCAAGCGCGGTGCATGGGTACTGGGTTGGTGCGGCATCGCATTGACCGCGCTGCTGCCGATGCCGGTGGTGTACTGGCCGGGCCCCTGGACTGTGCTTCCCGTCGCTGCCGCGGGCTTGATGGTGTGGGGCACACAGCCGACCAACCCGTCAGCACTTGTCAACCGCGTGCTGGCGTGCTGGCCCGTGCAGCGGCTGGGTGACTGGTCGTATTCAATTTACCTGTGGCACTGGCCGCTGTGGGTGTTCATGCTGGCCTGGCTAGGCCCACAAGAGGGCAAGCCGTCTGCCGACGCGTTCGCTTTCTATCAAGGCGCTTTGTTGCTGGCGGCGCTGGCCCTCGGCGCGGCGTCCACCCGCTACATTGAGCAACCTACCCGCTCGCGCTTGGGCTGGTGGACAGCCAAGCGCTTGTGGGTGGCTTACGGCATCACTGTGCTGGCACTGTTTGGCGTAACGGTGCTGGGGATCAAAACCCACGGCTTTGACAACCGCGTGCCCGACTACCTGCGCCGGGCAGAGGACGCCCGCAGACTGAACACGCCGCGCGACGAATGCTTTCGCAACGCCCGGTCTGAAAAGCGTGACCCCGCACAGTTTTGCAGCTTTGGCAGCCCCGCCGCTACTGCGCAGACCAGCGCCATGCTGTGGGGCGATTCTGTTGCCGGTCAGTTCTTGATGCCCATCAGCGCAGCCGCCAGCCAATTGGGTATTCACGGCCTGATTGCGACTCAAAGCGGGTGCCGGGCACTGCTGGCGGATCAATCCGCTGGCGTCGCTGGCTTTGAGGGCTGCACACGGTTTAACACCGAAGTCAACGCCTACTTGCAGCAGCACACGGATCCGCGCATCGTTATTGTGGGGCGCAACTGGGGCAACACGCAAGGCTCTGTCGATGAGGCCTTTCGTGTGGTCAAGCACTTGTTGGCCACCGGCCGAACAGTGGTCCTCATCTTGCCGATGTTGAACCTGGACTTCGATGTGTCTGAGCGCTGGATTCGGGAGCAGCGGCTTGCTGGTCACGCCATAGACGAGATGAAAATACCAGCGACTCCCGAGCTGGTTTTTAAAACCGCACGCGATGCCATCGCACTGCAAATGCGCGAGCTGGCAGGTAACGCTCGGTTGATCACGGTTGACGTTTTACCGCATATTTGCAGCGATGGGTTTTGCAGCCTGGTTCATGCTGGGCAAGCCAATTTCAGGGACACCCTTCATATCTCCAACATCAATGCAGACCAGTACGAGCCGTTTTTTGTACGCGGCTTGCAGCTTGCTATTGAGGCAACAACCACGGCGCGCCGTTGAGGCCGATCAAGCGGCCACTGACAAATCAATGCCCCGGTACAAGTCACGCACCGCAACGCTGATATCTGCGCAGGTCAACACCAACGTGTCGTCAATACCGAGCACCGTCACGCCCCATTGGCGCAGGTTCACGCGCTCGTCAACCTCAATATACGCACGGTCTTGCGCCAGCAACACGTAGTCGCGCAGGCTTTGCAGCTTTTGGTAAGCTGCCCATTTTTCGCACCGGTCGGTTAGCTCGGTGCTGTACGAAAGCACTTCAGCATTCATGCACGGGCTGGTTTTGAAATACGCCTCGTTATCACTCGCGCGGGGCACCAGCATCACATCGGGGTAGTAAAAAGCGTTGCCTGAATCGAGGCGCAGCTTCATGTCACTGGCAAAGGTACGGCAACCTTTGGCGGCTTGCAAATTGCAGTAGCTGGCTAAATTGACTGACACTCGGTTGTGATTCTCGTCAGCACCCGCCTTGGCGTAAACGCCGCCATTGACAAATTCATGACGCACATCCACCAGCATTTCTGCAGCCAGATAGTCGTCTTCGTTCAAAGGTTGAAGAAGTGCTTGCGACACAAAATGACTGTAGCGCAGCCGTGTAAAAATGGCGGGATGACTGACCAGACCATCACCAACCTCATGCTGGCCATGGGAGCCAAGGCAAAAGCAGCTTCTACCCAGATGGCACGGGCGCAAGCAGCTATTAAAAACAGAGCGCTTTTAAGTCTGGCCGGCTTGCTGCGGCAAAACACTGCGCAACTTGCTGCCGCCAACCAGCAAGACCTGGCACGTGCTACCAACACGGGCCTGGCCGGCCCGATGCTGGACCGCTTAAAACTTACCGCCAAAGACATTGCAACCGTGGCCATCGGCTGTGAGCAACTGGCCGCCATGCCCGACGTGATTGGCGAGATCATCGGCATGAAGCAGCAACCCAGCGGCATCCGAGTGGGCCAAATGCGGGTGCCGATTGGCGTGTTCGGCATGATTTACGAAAGTCGCCCCAACGTGACGATTGAAGCGGCCAGCCTGGCCATCAAAAGTGGCAATGCCTGCATTTTGCGCGGCGGCTCGGAGGCGATTGAATCGAACAAAGCACTTAGAGCGCTGGTAGCCCAAGCGTTGGTCAGCGCTGGCCTGCCTGCCGATGCAGTGCAATTAGTGTCGACCACTGACCGCGAAGCCGTGGGCCAGCTGATCACCATGCCGCAATTTGTGGACGTGATTATTCCGCGCGGCGGCAAGGGGCTGATTGAACGCATCAGACGCGATGCGAAAGTGCCCGTGATCAAGCACCTCGATGGCAACTGCCACGTGTATGTAGACGACCCCTGCGACATCTCCATGGCAGTGCGCATTGCCGACAACGCCAAAACCCAAAAGTACAGCCCGTGCAATGCGGCTGAAGGCCTGCTGGTGGCGCGCGGCGCAGCGGACGCATTCTTGCCCCTGATAGCCGCCATTTACGCCAAAAAAGGCGTAGAAATACGGTCAAATCAGGCTGTAGCCGACATATTACGTGCGCAAGCAGCTACTAAAAACATAGCAATTACCGAGGCAACCGAGCAGGACTGGTACGAAGAATACCTGGCCCCCATCGTTAGTATCAAGATTGTTGAAGGTGTTGATGAAGCGATTGCCCACATCAACAAATACTCAAGCCACCACACCGACGCCATCATCACCACCAATCACCAGCACGCTCAAAAGTTTTTGCGAGAAGTCGATTCAGCCAGCGTGATGGTCAACGCCAGCACCCGCTTTGCCGACGGCTTTGAATTCGGCCTGGGTGCTGAAATCGGCATCAGCACAGACAAGTTTCACGCACGCGGGCCAGTGGGGATTGAAGGGTTGACTTCGCTGAAGTATGTGGTGTTGGGGGATGGGGAAGTTAGAGGTTGAATTTAATTGTTTTGCGCTTCGTTGCGTGTTGCCACAAGTTAATTGGAGATTTTTAATGATGCACCACACTCAATTTATGAAAACAATTTTTTCGGTTTCTCTTCTGCTTGCTTGCCTTGGTGCAATTGCGCAAAACGCGCCCGGGGCTCCTGCGGCGGAAGAAAAACCGAAGGCAGACGTTGCGATCGCTCCCGTCGCGAAAAAGTGGACCTGCACAGCCGAAACTTTGGCTGAATTTCGTTATGACGGTGGTGACTGGGCCCGCATTCGCTTGGCTGCCTACTCCAGCAGCGGCAGCTATAAAGTCAGCAAAGACCAAACGGGGAACATCGCTACGGGCGTTACCGCAGACCGCACGCCGTTTGTTTGCACAAACAAATAGCGTAAAAGGTTGACGCCCTAGCCGGTAAAACAGCAATTGGGGTGCAGTCGCTCCATTCGAAACGCGCCAATTGCAGGCGTAACATGGTCAGTGGCGTGTGAGCGCGACAAAAATGCCAATCCTCGGGCAGTGGCCGGTTGCAAATCGCCACTAAAAATGTTGCGTTGGGTTTGCGACGCTGACTTGGCGGCATTCCGCATCAAAAGTCGCCGGCCCTTGCAACTTATTGCACAGCCCCAATGTCTGAGCAAAATATCGAATAACTAATAAGAAAGCCACCGCATGGTCCCCCATCTGATTACTGCCTTAACCGGCCCCATCAATGAGCTTGAGCAGCGCATTTTGGACTCTACCCCGGCCATTGAGCGCTGGTTTCGGCTGGAATGGATGGAGCACACACCGCCCTTTTACTGCGCTGTCGATGTTCGCAATGCGGGCTTTAAGCTGGCCCCGGTTGACACCAATCTTTTTCCTGACGGCTGGAACAACCTGACGCCTGAAATGCTGCCGCTGGCTGTGCAGGCCGCGATGGCGGCGATTGAAAAAATTTGCCCGGAAGCACGCAACCTGCTGGTGGTGCCTGACAACCACACCGACAACAGTTTTTACCTGGCCAATATCCTGCAGCTCAAGCGCATCTTTCATCAAGCGGGCATGAATGTACGCTTTGGCTCGCTCGATGCAGCCATCAAAACGCCAACCACTGTCAAGCTGCCCACTGGCGATGACATCACCCTCGAGCCCTTAAACCGCACTGACCGCCGCCTGGGTCTGAAAGACTTTGACCCCTGCACGATTTTGCTAAACAACGATTTGGCAGCTGGCATCCCCGGTATGCTGGAAGACGTGAACGAGCAGTACCTGCTGCCGCCGCTGCACGCCAGCGGCTCGGTGCGTAGCAAGGAGCATCACTTCAAAGCCTATGAAGAAGTTGCCAAGCGCTTTGGCAAACTGATCGGCGTCGACTCTTGGCTGATCAACCCGATGTTTACCCATTGCGGCGAAGTAAATGTAGCCACAGGCGAGGGTTTTGAGAATCTGAGTGTTCAGATTGACGCCCTGTTGACCAAAATAAAGCGTAAGTACAAAGAATACGGCATTCATGAAAAGCCGTTTGTACTGGTCAAGTGCAACAGCGGCAGCGGTGAAGGAGCCTGCGGCATGGGGATCATGACGGTGCGCGATGTGAAAGACCTGGACGCCTGGATCGCCAAAAACAAAAACAACAAAGAGCGGTTGATAAACCCAGCGATGGACATCATCATCCAGGAAGGCGTACAAACCAACGAGCGCGTCAACGCGGCTGTGGCCGAGCCAGTGGTGTACATGATGGACCGGTATGTGGTGGGCGGTTTTTACCGCATTCATGCCGACCGGGGCATTGATGAAAACTTAAACGCGCCTGGTGCCAGCTACGTGCCGTTGGCTTTTGCAGAGAGTGGGCGCTTACCGCAGCCAGGTGAAAAGCCTGGCGCCAGCAGCCCCAACCGGTTTTACATGTACGGCGTGATTGCGCGGCTGGCCATGCTAGCGGCCAGTTATGAGCTGGAGGCGACAGACCCTGAAGCTGAGGTCTACGACTGAAAAAGCCGGAAATTTGGAGCCACGCATTTTAAGGCACGTTTTAGGCCCCTGGCCCAATCAAAACCTGGGCGAGCAGCTCCTAAAGTAATAGCGACTCTGGGTTTGATGCAATCAGTTGTTGCACCGCAACATAATCTGAATAAGTTGACACTCCGTGTTTTGGCGGGCTTGCAACCCGGCGGGTCAGGTGCAAAATAGCGTTCCCCCAGCAACCGTTCCCGTTCCTACCAAAGGCGGGAAGTATTTGTGCAAACTTCAAAATCATCTCTCTCCGCACTTGTTTTAGGTGCGATTGGCATTGTTTACGGCGACATCGGTACCAGCGTCCTGTATGCAGTCAAAACGGTTTTTGCAGATGGGCATGTCGCCCTGACTGTCAGCAACATCTACGGCATTTTGTCCATCTTCTTTTGGACGCTTACTGTCATCGTCTCCATCAAATATGTGATGCTTGTGCTGCGAGCAGATAACCATGGCGAAGGCGGTACGGCGGCGCTGCTGGCGTTGGCGTCGAATGCCGTCAAAGACAAGCCTGCGTTGCGCCGGCGCCTGCTGGTGGTGGGCATGTTTGGCGCGGCATTGTTTTATGGCGACGGGGTCATCACCCCAGCCATTTCAGTGCTCTCGGCGGTTGAGGGGCTGGAGGTCATCTCCCCCAAATTCACCAAGTACGTGCTGCCAATTACGCTGGTTATTTTGCTGGCCCTGTTCATGGTGCAAAAGCGCGGCACCGGCGGTATTGGCAAATTTTTCGGCCCCATTACACTGGTGTGGTTTGCGGCCATCGGCCTGCTGGGCGCTGTACAAATTATTGGCAACCCGGGTATTTTAAAAGCCCTCAGCCCCCACTATGCGCTGATGTTCATGTGGGCCAGCCCAGGCACCACGTTTTTGATTTTGGGCGCCATCGTGTTGTGCGTGACTGGCGCAGAAGCGCTGTACGCCGACATGGGACACTTTGGCAAACGGCCGATTCGGCTGGCCTGGTTTGCCGTGGTCATGCCAGCATTGACGCTGAATTATTTTGGCCAGGGCGCGCTGCTGCTCAGCAACCCTGCCGCCGTTAAAAACCCGTTTTATTTGATGATGCCTGAATGGGCGTTGCTGCCCATGGTGGCACTGGCGACGGCCGCCACCGTGATTGCCTCGCAGGCTTTGATCTCAGGCGCCTTCAGCGCCACCAAGCAAATCATTCAGCTCGGCTACTTGCCGCGTTTGCAAATGACGCACACCAGCATCAGGGAGACCGGGCAGATTTACATCCCGTTCATCAACTGGGCCTTGTTTGGCGCGATCGTGTTGGCAGTGATTTTTTTCAAATCATCTGAAGCACTGGCTACCGCCTACGGCATTGCGGTGTGCGGCAACATGCTGATCACCACCGTGCTGACGTTTTATGTGGTGCGCTTCGGCTGGAAGTACCCGCTGTGGCTGTGCATCGCGTCGACGGGTGTTTTCTTTTTGATCGACTTTGCCTTTTTGGCATCGAACATGCTGAAGTTTGTAGAAGGCGGCTGGTTTCCCATTTTGGTGGCAGGTGCAATTTTCACGCTGATGGTGACCTGGAAAGAAGGCCGGCACATCCTGAACCAAAAGCTGCGTGAAGATGCAATTGAGCTGCCCAGCTTTTTAGAGGCGGTGTTTGTCAGCCCGCCGGTTCGTGTTGAAGGCACCGCTGTATTTTTAACCGCTGCGCCGGGCACAGTGCCGAATGCGCTGCTGCACAACCTCAAGCACAACAAGGTGCTGCACGAAAACAATTTGTTTGTGACCGTACGCAACCATGAAGTGCCGTGGATCGGCATGAACAAGCGCCTGGAGATTGAATCACTGGGCCATCACTGCTGGCAGGTGGTGGTGAACTACGGCTTTAAAAACGATCTGGACTTGCCCAAAGCCTTGCAGAACATCAAAGGCCGGGGTTGCGATTTAGACGCCATGAGCACCAGCTACTTTTTGTCGCGCGACACCATTGTGCCAACGGTGGGTGGCGGTATGGCGCAGTGGCGCGAAAAGCTGTTTTCGCAAATGCACCGCAATGCGGGCTCGGCGGCTGATTTTTTGAACTTACCGAACAACGCGGTAGTAGAGCTCGGCAGCAAGATCGAAATTTAGCGGGCGGGCCTGTCAAAATCGCCGCATGCGATTTTTCAAAGACCTCACGTTCAGCGCCTTTACCGCAGGCTTCGTCGCGGTGCTCGTCGGCTTCACCTCTTCAGTGGCCATCGTGTTTCAGGCCGCCACGGCATTTAATGCCACACCCGCACAAATAGCCTCCTGGATGTGGGCCCTCGGCATCGGCATGGGGCTATGCACGGTGCTGCCCTCGCTGTGGTGGAGAAAACCGGTGATGGTGGCCTGGTCCACCCCCGGCGCGGCGGTGCTGGCAACAGCGGGGCTGGCGGGCGGCGTCTCTGGAGGTTTTAGCATGGCTGAGGCAGTGGGCGCTTTCATGGTCAGTGCGGCGCTCATCACGCTGTTTGGCGTGACCGGCTGGTTTGAAAAGCTATTGAGCCGCATTCCAGTGGCCATTGCATCAGCCTTGCTGGCCGGCGTGCTGGCGCGCTTTGGCATGTCGGGCTTTTTTGCAGCACAAACCGCCTTGCCGCTGGCGCTGCTGATGCTCGCCGTTTACTTAATTGGCAGGCGCTTCATGCCTCGCTATGCCGTCGTTGTCACGCTGCTAGCCGGTATTGCGCATGCCGCGCTGAACGGTACGCTGGCTTGGTCGACGGTCAGTTTTACATTTGCGCTGCCCGTTTTTGTGATGCCGCAGTTCACCATCGCAGCTAGCGTAAGCCTGGGACTTCCGTTGTTCGTTGTGACCATGGCCTCGCAAAACCTGCCCGGCGTAGCAGCCATACGCGCCACAGGCTATGAAGGGCAAATCCCGGTGTCAAAAGTCATCACGCTGACCGGCTTGGCCACCTTTGTGCTGGCGCCTTTTGGTGGTTTCGCATTGAACTTGAGCGCGATTACCGCCGCTATTGTGATGGGCAAAGAGGCGCACCCAGACCCCGACAAACGCTACACAGCGGCGGTCAGCTGCGGCTTGATTTACCTCGTGATTGGTGTGTTTGGCGCGGCCGTTACCAGCTTGTTGGCGGCCTTTCCAAAAGAGCTGGTCGCCGCCATTGCTGGGTTGGCGTTGCTGGGCACGATAGGCGCTGGGCTGGCAGCAGCCGTTAAAGACGAATCGCATCGTGAAGCCGCTTTGATCACATTTTTAGTCACCTTGTCTGGCGTGGTCATAGCGGGCATTGGTTCAGCCTTCTGGGGGGTAGTGGCCGGCGCGCTGGCGCTGTTTGTACAACAATATGGGCAAGCTGAAACCGCAAATTTATAAAGACCGCCATGCAAATACTTTTCGTTGCTGATCCGCTCGAATCCTTCAAGATTTACAAAGACACCACCTTTGCCATGATGCGCGAGCTGCAACAGCGCGGCCACACGCTGGCCGCGTGCGAGACCAAAGACATACGCTGGCAGCAGGGCGAAAACGTGACTGGTTTTGTACGCGATATCAAACTCACCGGCACGCAAGCCGGTGATTCCAAACCTCTTGGCGCGCCTGATGTTTGGTTCACGGCACAGCAGTCGCACCCCAACGAGCGCCCGCAAGCGCTCAAAGACTTCGGTGCGGTGGTGATGCGCAAAGACCCACCGTTTGATAGCGAATTTTTTTACAGTACGCACCTGCTGGAGCAAGCCGAACGCGAAGGCGCGAAAGTCTTTAACAAACCGCGGGCCCTGCGCGACCACCCGGAAAAGCTGGCCATCATGGAGTTTTCTCAGTTCATCGGCCCCACGCTGGTAACGCGTGATGCAAGCGACATCAAGCGCTTTCATGCCGAGCACAAAGACATTATTTTGAAGCCGCTGGACGGTATGGGCGGCATGGGAATTTTCCGGGTGAAACAAGACGCCTTGAATTTGGGCAGCATGATTGAAACACTGAACAAGGACGGCGCGCAAAGCGTGATGGTGCAAAAGTTTTTGCCTGAGATTGCGCAGGGCGACAAACGCATTTTGGTGATTGACGGTAGGCCCGTGCCGTTCAGCCTGGCACGTATTCCGCAAGGCACCGAGGTGCGCGGCAACCTGGCCGTTGGCGGCAAAGGCGTGGCGCAGCCGCTGTCGCCACGCGATATGGAAATTGCTAACGCCATTGGCCCGGTGCTGGCAGCCCGCGGCTTGCTGCTGGCAGGTATCGACGTGATTGGCGACTGCGTGACCGAAATCAACGTGACCAGCCCGACTTGCTTTCAGGAAATTTTTGACCAAACCGGGTTTGATGTCGCGGCGATGTTTGCTGACGCGTTAGAGGCGGCTCTTGTCTAGCAGCGCGATTCATTCCGATTCCTAATAAACGCGAGAACAAGGCGCGAAGCCGCCTACAGTGCTGCAGCACGGCAAGGCGGAGTACGCAGTTATCGCTTTTATTGGGGAGCGGAATCAGACCACAGCTTGCCGCCGGTGGCCCAGTTCTCGCGCTTGATCTCGGTGATGATGACATCAACCGAATCAGCCACGCCGCCCAGAACCTCAACGCTGACCCGGGTAATCTCGGCCACCAGTTTTTTCTTCTGTTCGATGGTGCGGCCTTCCATCATTTCGACATGGTACGTGGGCATGAGTTTCCTAATTGGTAAAGGACAGCAGCACTTTTTAAGCTAGTAATTTTATAGCTACTAATTTTGTAGCTACTAATTTAACTGCTATTATTTTTATAGCTGCTAGCGCACAATATTATTGGGTTTTCAGCCTAAATGATAAAAATAGGTGGCGGTGATTGAACTAGACTGCTTGCAGTGCAGTGCGCGCTGGCCCTGCCTGGGCCGCCTGCCGTTGCGCTTCGGCGGCGACAGCTACGCCATCTAGTGCCTGGGCTATCACGCCTTGGGTATCGACGGGCCTGAGCAAGCGCTGAGCGATCAGCTTTTCGCAGCTGCGCTGGGTCATTGAGTGCGGCCGACCGCCATGGCTGATGAACATGAACAGTGTTGCCCTGGTTGATGCCCACACCAGCTGCGCGCGCAGCCATTGGTGTTTTGAATACAGATCAACCCAGCTGCCCGTGCGAAGGCTGCGCAGTGTTGCAGCAGCTTGCTCTTTGGCGTGGGTGGAGTCGCTGTCTGAAGGTACTGGCGGCGTTTTTTGCGCTGCTAACTCAGGCTCAACTTCTGATCTGCCACCAGACTTGCCAGCAGTCTCAGGCCTTTCCGTCAGGACCGGCAGTTGCAGCGCGGGTTGATCAAGTCCGACCAGCTCGCCGGGCTCTGTTGGCAGGGTGTCTTCAAAGCCGGCAGCGTCCAGCTCATCACGACCCAACCACAATGGTGCATCAGCCTGAGCGCGTAGCTTTTCTAGTCGTTCAGCAGGTGATACCAGTGGCTCTGGGGGCTCCGGCAATGCTTCGCTGGACTCTTCAGCGTCGCGCTGGCTCTTTAGCCGGCGCAGTTTAAGCACTGGTCTGTGCAGCTTCATCAGCGACTCAAAAAATGCTTCGTTTTCATTCGGATCCTGGCCTAACTGCCCCAAGCCGCTGTGCAGCTTGTCCAGCAGGCCGGGGATCATCTCAATTAATTTGGCCGGCTGCTTGAGCGTTACTTCACTCTTGACGCTCCACACCAAATCGGGCACCACAGAACCGTAGCCTCCGGGGTCAATTTGGTTGCGGGTGTCTACCAGCCGGGCGTGGGCCATGGCCAGCGCCCATGGGCCAAACAAAAAGTCCAGCACTCTGCCGGGTACCTGCTTGAGGTCAGAGCGGCTGGACAATTCAAACGCAATGTGATCAGCCTTAGCCTGGCGATCTTCGGCAAATCGCAGTGCAGCCAGTACCAGCTGGCGTTTGTCAAAGTCTTGTTGGTCGTGGGCGGTCCAGGCTTGCTCGAGCTGCGCCAGTGCGCCTGCAAACGGCTGTGCGTTGTCGATGGTTGCCGCATTCAGCGCGTTGAAGCTTTTGCAAATGTCTGTGAAAAACCCAGCGAATGCTTCGCTCAGCTCGTCGTTGTATTTAAAGCTGCGCTGCGCCACTCTCTCGATCAGCTGGCGGCCCGGGTGCCGCTCGTCACTAAAAAAGCGCGGGTCTACCAGCGCCAGCCGCAGCAGTGACGGCTCCAGCGCCACGATGGCTTCACGCACGGGTGTTAGCAGCCGGGGGTCTTGCGCCACCTGGTGGACCAGCTCGCGCACCACCTCCAAGCCCAGCACCTGGCTGACTTTGGTGGCTTCTTTTTTAAGCTGTGTACGCACCATGGCTCTGGCGCGCGACGTGCCGTAAGGGCCCCAGACCTGCTCGCTCAAAGCGGTAGAACCGTCGACTTGGCGCTGTGGCCTGTCGACTGCCGGCATTTGCGACACCGTCGCCAACTGCGCATGCGAACTGGCCCCAAAAGCAGCGGGCGCGCTGTTGGGCGCGGCTTTCAGGTCGGCGAGTTCTTGTTCAATGTCGTCGTAATAAGGCGCAGACAAAGGCTGTTCGGCTTGCGCGTGGCCAGCCAAAAAGTCCTTGAGCAAGCCGGTTTTAACTTTGTAGTCCGACAAGTCAATTGCGCTTGGGCTGCCGTTGTCCATACCGGCTGCACTACCCATACTGCCGACACCGCCCATACTGCCGACACCGCCAGCATTGCCTGTACCGCCTGTGGAACCAACCCACGCATGGCCGGTTTGCGCCTTGGCTGACTCCGGGGTTTGGCTGTTTTGCAGCGTTGGCGCAGACGGCTGAATGCGGAACTGGTAGCTGGCAGCCGTCACGCTGGCCTGCTTTAACGTGGTGATGCAGTGGGTGTAAATCTGAACCAGTTCGCGGCCCAAAGGCTTGGTCAAGGCTTTGACAGACAACACCGCCGTCGCGCTGCCTTCCAGGGTGCTGGTGGCAATGCGCTGCAGCACCCGGGTAAACACTTCAGGCCGCATTGGATTGCGCTCGGGCGCGACATAACCCAAACCCATGGCTGAGCTGATCAATGCATTTAGCTCGGCCAGTTTTTGTTCAACGCCGGGCAACAGGTTTTGCAGCAGCCGCTGGCCGTCAATCGCCTGGCTTAGCTCAGCGTCATCGACCAGACCAAAAGCAATCGTCCGCGGGCGGGTAAATGCGGCAGCTGATGCACCCAACGCAGCTGATGCGCCCGACGCAGCCGATGTTGAAAGTTTTGGCTCGGCTTCTTTGGTGAATTCAACCAGCAGGTCAGCCGCAAAGCGCTCGCTCCACAGCTTTTTATTGGCCAGCAGGTATCTCCGGCTGGCAGACAGCTCGTCGCGCTCGGCCACTTTGATGCTTTGCGTTTCCAGTAATTGCAGCTCGGCAACGGCTTGGTCGATACAGTGCGCCAGTGCAGGTTGGGCGGCGTTGGACGCGTTTTGAAAGCAGTGCAAAAGAACGTCGGATTGGGCAGCCATCAGGATCAAATCAAGACACGAAAGTTATAGGTTAGCGTTTAAATGTAAATATGGTAACGCTGCGGTAAATACTTGCACCGCTTGCAATTGCATACAATTTGTCAGCGGGCTTGATGTTTCAGGGCATTGACGGGTTGATCTTGCCCGGGGTTTAAGCCGTGCTCATGCTGCCGCGCAGCCGGGCAAACACCTTCCAGAATGCGGCTTCCTGGGTGGTAGCAAAGTTGATGCGCATCAAGCTTGACGGTTGCTGCGCCGCATGAAACAGCGCGCCGGGTGCCAGCAAATAGCCCTCGTCGAGCATGCGCTGCGCCAGCATCTCAGTGTCGACCCCCGTGTCAACCCAGCCAAACAAGCCAGCAGGCTCGGCCGCAAAGGTGCAGCCATGGCCCAGTGCCAGGCGCGCGCTGCGGCCCCTTGCAGCATCTAGCCGCAGGCAAAGGCGTTCAGCATGGCGGCGCAGTTGGCCCTGGTCAATGCACCAGGCCAGCGCTTTTTCAAGCAAGGCGGGCGTGGTCAATGACGCCAACAGTTTGGTGTCCAGCAAGCGCTCAAACAAGTGCGGCGGCGCGGCCAGGTAGCCGACCCGCCAGCCGGGTGCCAATATTTTGGCAAAACCACTGACATAAATCGTGCGCTTGAGGCCGTCAAGTGCCGACAGACGCGTGGCATGCTCCGGCGCCAGGTGGCTGTAGGTGTCGTCTTCAACAATATAAAAGTTGTGCTCGTTGGCTAACTGCAACACCCGGTGCGCGCTGCCGGGGCTCAAACACAGGCCGGTCGGGTTATGAAACACGCTGACGCTGACGAACAACTTGGGCGCGTGCAGCGCGCAATACCGCGCCATCACGTCCAGGTCAGGTCCGGCAGCGGTGCGCGGCACTGGCAGGATGCGCATGCCCAGCGCATTGAGCCGCGCAAACTCGATCGCCCAGCCAGGCTCCTCCACCATCACATAGTCACCCGCGCGCAGCAAAGTGCGGCTGACGATGTCGAGCGCATGGGTTGCGCCAACGGTGGTGATGATTTGCTCAGGCGCGGCATGCACGTTGATGCCAGCCAGCTTTTTTGACAAAGCAAGGCGCAAGCCGCTGTCGCCAGCTGGCTCGCCGTAATTCAATGAAAAGTCATGCAGCGCTTTGGCCCCGGTGTAACGGCGCACGGCAGCGGGTAAAAACGTGGTTTGCAGCCAGTCAGGCGGAAACACGCCCATGCCAGGTTGCGGCTTGTTGCTTACCCCATGAAACATGCCGCGAATTAGTGCCGTGGCATTGATAGGATTATATTGTGATGAAACGCCAATTGCTATTAATTCAGGAGCTTTATGAGCAGTTATTGATTGGGCTACAGCGGTATTCCTAACATAAAAACCGCGATGTTTACGCGCCTCAACCAACCCTTGAGCCAGCAACTGGTCATAAGCGGCCACCACGGTAGATGCGCTCACGCCTTGCTGCTGGGCACATTGGCGCACCGACGGCAGGCGCGCCCCGCTGGCCAACAACCGGTTTTTAATGCGCTCGGCAAAGCGGTTGGCCAGCTGTTCGGTCAGCGACTGGGACGCGGTTTTCATCAGCATGGTGAGGCCTGGTTAACGAGATGTATTGTCAACACAAGCAATACAGTTTGACCCGATGTGTGCTGAACTGTATTGCCAGTGTGCTGACACTGACTATAAAGTCGATGGCATGAATTGGCAACAATCTACGACCATCAAAGATACATTGATTGGCGCATTTAATCGGAGTGGGACATTTGATCGGAGTGGCACTTCGATTGAACCGCCGATTGAATCGCCCACTGAACCGCCCACTGAACCGCCCACTGAACCGCCGACTAAACCGCCGACTGAACCGCCGACTAAACCGATTGAAATCCCAACATGACGACGACCGCTCAAGCATCCATCAAAAAAGGCCTGTGGCTCGGCTTGCTGGGTATCGTGATTTTTTCCGTCACGCTGCCCATGACGCGTTTAGCCGTGGGCACGCCAGATACGCCACAAATGTCGGGCTTGTTCATTGCCATGGGGCGCGCCGTGGTGGCCGCGGGTTTGTCAGCGCTGTTTTTGCTGGCGACAAAAGCTAATCTGCCAGCGCGTAAAGACTGGCTGCCTTTAATGATCACGGCGAGCGGCATTGTGTTTGGTTTTCCGCTGTTCACGTCGATTGCCATGCGCTATGTAGAAGCCATGCACGCCAGCGTGATTGTGGGCGTGCTGCCGCTGGCAACCGCAGCGGTGGGCGCGCTGCTGCACCGCCAGCGGCCATCGATTGGCTTTTGGTTATGCGCCACGCTGGGCAGCGCACTGGTGGTGCTGTTTGCGCTGCTGCGCTCGGGCAGTTCCGGTTTAAACATCAGCTTCGCTGACACACTGCTGCTGGCGGCCATGGGCTGCGCAGCGGTGGGCTACTGTTATGGCGGACGCCTGTCGCAGCACATGCGGGCCGAGCACGTGATCTGCTGGGCGCTGGTAATTTCTTTGCCCCTGACCCTGCCGCTTAGCATTTACTCGTGGCCCGCACAAGCCATCAAGCCAAGCGCTTGGTGGGGCTTTGCCTACGTGGCGGTATTTTCGATGTGGCTGGGCTTTTTTGCCTGGTACCGCGGGCTGGCGCTCGGCGGCACGGTGCGGGTCAGTCAGGTGCAACTGGTGCAGCCATTCATGTCGATGCTGTTTGCCATACCGCTGCTGGGTGAAAAGCTGGATGCGGTGACAGTTGGCTTTGGGCTAGCTGTGATTGCGACCGTTTTTATCGGCAAGAAAATGCCTGTGGGAAAGCCAACGTAAAAGTTGAAGTCGAAGTAAAGGAGCTAGAGATGATGTGGACACAAGCTGAGCGCGCTGAAAAAATGAACCCTTCAGTGATCCGCGAAATATTGAAAGTCACTGAAAAGCCCGGCATCATCAGTTTTGCAGGTGGGCTGCCGTCACCCAAGACCTTTCCGATTGACGCGTTTGCCGCGGCCTGCGCGACCGTGCTTAAAACCGATGGTGAAGGCGCGCTGCAATACGCGGCCAGCGAGGGCTACGCGCCGCTGCGTGAATGGGTGGCCAATTCACTGCCGTGGGCGGTTGACTCGGCGCAAGTATTGATTACTACCGGCAGCCAGCAGGCGTTGGACTTGATCGGAAAGGTGTTGATCGACAAAGACTCAAAAGTTTTGGTTGAAACACCGACCTATCTGGGTGCGCTGCAAGCCTTCACGCCGATGGAGCCACGGTTTGTCAGTGTGGCTAGCGATGCAGAAGGCGTGGACCTGAGCAACCTGCAGGCCAAAGCCACAAACAGCGGGCAAAGTGCCCGATTTCTTTATGTCGTACCGAATTTTCAAAACCCGACAGGCGGATTGATGAGCGAAGCGCGGCGTGTTGAATTGAGCACGACCGCAGCGCAAATCGACTTGCCAATCGTTGAAGACAACCCGTATGGCGACTTGTGGTTTGATCAGCCGCCACCCACGCCACTAGCCGCACGCAACCCCGACGGCTGCATTTACATGGGCAGCTTTAGCAAAACCCTGGCACCCGGTTTGCGGCTGGGCTTTTTGGTCGCGCCCAAAGCGCTGTACCCGAAGCTGCTGCAAGCCAAGCAAGCGGCTGATTTGCACACGCCGAGCTTTAACCAGCGCATGGTGGCTGAGGTACTCAAAGGCAACTTTTTAGACCGCCACGTACCGGCGATTCGCGCGCTGTACAAATCGCAGCGCGATGCGATGTTGGCAGCGCTGGATGCACACCTGACAGGCAGCGGCGTGACGTGGACTAAGCCCGATGGCGGCATGTTTTTGTGGCTCAAATTGCCGCGCGGCATGAATGCGGTTGAACTGCTGCCCAAAGCGGTTGACCGCAACGTGGCTTTTTTGCCGGGCTCGGCTTTTTATGCGGATGCACCGCAGCTAAACACGCTGCGGTTATCGTTCGTCACAGCGTCAGTTGAACAAATCAACACCGGCATTGCGGCACTGG
>JAYWFR010000278.1:0-17891 GCA_043778695.1 Polaromonas sp.
CGTAAAATTTTGGCGCAGCACGTTGAGCTGTACGAAGCCATGCTGCGCTTGCACGCACGGCGCATACGCCAGCTGTTTGGCCTGGTCGAAGACCTGAACACCCTGCCCCTTCGCGCGCGGCTGGCAAAGCAACTGCTGCACCTGGCGCGCAGCTACGGCGTGCCCAGTTTGTCGAACAACACCGAGGTGCGTATTGGCCTGCAGCTGGCGCAGGAAGAGCTGGCGCAGCTGCTTGGCGCGTCGCGCCAGCGCGTCAACCAGGAACTTAAAGCCATGGAGCGCGAAGACGCCATTCGAATCGAGCCGGGCGGCCTGGTGGTACGCAGCCGCGAGATACTGCTGCGCATTTCTGACACCGACCTAGAGAAGTCTTAAAAGCTAAAACACAGTCATGAGCAATTTTGACCATTTTGTCGGCACCCGCGAAGTCACGGCGCAGCATGCATTCAACGTGGCGGCACTGACCGCCTATCTGGACCAGCACATGCCCGGCTTTGCAGGCCCGTTACAGGTTGAAATTTTTAAAGGCGGCCAGTCAAACCCGACCTACAAACTCATCACCCCCGGCCAGTCGTACGTCATGCGCGCCAAGCCCGGCCCGGTGGCAAAGCTGTTGCCATCAGCGCATGCGGTAGAGCGCGAATTCAAGGTCATGAGCGGCCTGCAAGGCACCGACGTGCCAGTCGCCAAAATGCATTGCCTGTGCGAAGACGAATCAGTCATTGGCCGCATGTTTTACGTGATGGAATTTGTTGAAGGCCGGGTGCTGTGGGACCAATCCCTGCCCGGCATGACCAACGCCCAGCGCGGCGAGATTTATGACGAAATGAACCGCGTCATCAGCGCGCTGCACAAAGTCAAGTTTGCCGAGCGCGGCTTGGCCGACTATGGCAAACCGGGCAATTACTTCGAGCGACAAATTGGCCGCTGGAGCAAGCAGTACACGGCATCCATCACCACGCCCATCCCAGAGATGGACAGCCTGATGGCCTGGCTGCCCGCCAACATTCCCCTAACTGCACGTGATCAAGCCATGACGTCCATCGTGCACGGTGACTTCAGGCTCGACAACCTGATGTTTCACCCCACAGAGCCGCGCGTACTCGCCGTGCTGGATTGGGAGCTGTCAACTCTGGGCCACCCGCTGGCTGACTTCAGCTACCACTGCATGGCCTGGCACATTCCCCCGGGCGCGTTTCGCGGCATTGGCGGGTTGGACATTGCGGCACTCGGCATACCGACTGAGGCCGAGTACATCGCCAAATATTGCGAGCGCACCGGCATCACCACACCTGAAGCGCTCAAAGCCGATTGGAACTTTTACCTGGCCTACAACCTGTTTAGGTTGGCTGCCATTTTGCAAGGCATTGCCAAGCGGGTTGAGGCGGGCACGGCATCAAGCGCGCAGGCTGTCAGCTCGGCAGCAGGTGCGCCTGTGCTGGCCAAGATGGCTTGGGGTTTTGCCGTCGAAAGTGGCGCATAAATTCTTGACGGATTGGTTTTTTTAAATTTTTTAGGAGACTACGATGGACTTCAATTTCACCCCCAAAATACAAAAAATGCAGGCCCGCTTGCTGGCCTTTATGGACGAGCACATCTACCCGAATGAGGCGCGCTTTTTCAAAGAGATCGCCGAAAACCGGGCCAAAGGCAACGCCTGGATACCGACTGCCATCATTGAAGAACTCAAACCCAAGGCCAAAGCCGCTGGCCTGTGGAATTTGTTTTTACCGCATTCCCCACGTGCGCCTGAAGGCCTCAGCAACCTTGAGTACGCGCCGCTGTGCGAGATCATGGGCCGCGTGCCTTTTGCGGCTGAAGTTTTTAACTGCTCAGCCCCCGACACCGGCAACATGGAAACCATTGCGCGCTATGGATCTGAAGCCAACAAAGACCAGTGGCTAGACCCGCTGCTGCGCGGCGAAATTCGCTCGGCGTTTTTGATGACCGAACCTGAAGTCGCCTCATCAGACGCGACCAACATCGCCTGCCGCATCGAGCGTGACGGCGACCACTACGTGCTCAATGGCCTGAAGTGGTGGTCATCCGGCGCGGGCGACCCGCGCTGCGCCGTCTACATCGTGATGGGCAAAACCAACCCTGACGCTGGCCGCCACGAGCAGCAGTCGATGATTTTGGTGCCCGCCAACACGCCTGGCATCACCGTGATCCGCCCGCTCACCGTCTTCGGCTACGACGACGCACCGCATGGCCACATGGAAGTGCGCCTGAAAAACGTTCGCGTGCCCATCGACAACATGCTGCTGGGCGAAGGCCGCGGCTTTGAAATCGCCCAAGGCCGCCTTGGCCCTGGGCGCATTCACCACTGCATGCGCACCATAGGCTGCGCCGAGCGTGCGCTTGAGCTGATGTGCAAACGTTTAAACAGCCGCGTCGCTTTCGGCAAACCCATCTCGCGCCAGTCGGTCTGGCAAGAACGCATTGCCGAGTCACGTTGCATGATCGAGCAAGCGCGCTTGCTAACCCTAAAAGCCGCCTACATGATGGACACGGTCGGCAACAAAGTCGCCAAAGCAGAAATCGCCATGATCAAGGTCGTTGCCCCCAACATGGCCTGCCAGATCATCGACTGGGCCATCCAGGCCCACGGCGGCGGCGGCGTGTCAGACGACTTTCCGCTGGCCTACGCCTACGCCCACCAACGCACCTTGCGCCTGGCCGATGGCCCAGACGAAGTGCACCGCGCATCGATTGCCAAGCTGGAGTTTGCCAAGCACATGCTGCTGCCGGGTGAGGTAGAGATGGCTGTGACAAGGGGCAGTTAAACGGTTTAAGTCTGCTATAAATACGGGAGCTAGTAGCGCCCGTATTTATTGGGCTACAGCTATATTTAGCTCTGGAACACAGCATCTCCGCAAATCGGGTTACGCTTTACTAATTCGACCTACGCGACTAAGCCGGGATACGCTTTTTCAGGGGTCGGCCTAAGCGACCAGTCATACCAGCTGCAGCCGTAGCAACAGCCAGCAAGCCCCGCAACGCGTCGTTCACCGCCTCATTGTTTGGAAACGCTTTGGTCAACGCAGGATCGATCATGACAACATTCGTTGCCTTCGCATAACTTGCTGCGTACTTACCTCGCGTCAGTGGTCCGAGGTCAACACGTGAATATTGAGTGCGCATTTCTTGATTCTTCATGAATTAAACCAGCTCTGCCTGCAGCCGCATATTCTGCGCCGCCAGACTCACCCGCTTCATCATGCCGTGGCCGGCGAGCACCGTCTGCTCTACGACCAAGAGCCCTGCCTTGTGCAGGCTGTCAACGTCGCGTTTAACAGCGCTGCGGTCACGGTGCAGGCGCTCGGCAATGGCGGTGATCGAATCAGGCTGCGCTTTGACTGCGCTAATCAGCGCCAAGCGCGCAGGCGTCAGCATTTTGAGCAAATCAGCCGGGTCGCCAAAACTGATGACAGACTCACTCGGGATGGACTTGCATGCATCTGCCAAGGCCGCCAGTCGCTTGCCCCGAGCAAAGAATTCGTTTTCATCTGCGGCAATGATTGAGATTTTTTTCATGTCGGTTTCCTTTTTGCCTTTCGCAAAGCAAGCCAATCACTTTGGAATTGCTCTTCCATGTCGTCAAAGCTCACGAACGCTACGGGTGTCACCACACCAAAGTAATGCCGGTGGTGAAAACTATGCGCATTGTCATAACCCACCACCCGGCCGTTGTCGCCACTGTGCAAAGACGCATTGATGTAAGCCAAGTTGTACCGGGTCACTCTACTGCGGGCATCCACCCAAACCTCTCGCCGAAGAATACCGTTGCCACGCTTGTCCGGAATGCGGTTGGTGTCGTCAACAATCTTGCTGTCAGGCATGACAAATCATATCACGCCTGAATTATTCATCAACCTACGCTCCCGAGGACACCCAGCCGTAACCCATCGGATTTGTGGTGGTTCTTAGAAGCTGTCGGCTAACGCTTTACTAACCCGATCTACGAACTTTTTTGGTAAAAAAGCCTGTAGCTAAATTAATACCAAGGCAAGCAGCTATGAATAATGTAGCACTTTGATTATCGCCCGCTTAAACTTCATCAATCGTGATCACCACCGACATTGACTCTTTCCCACCACCCTCACGCACGCCTTTGGCGGGCGGGCAGGCGTTGTAGTCGCCGCCCATGGCCAGGCGAATGTGGCGTTCGTCTGTCAAGCAGGCGTGGGTGATGTCGATGCTGACCCAGTGCCGTGTGGCAACGTTTAAGCACACGTCGACCCAGGCGTGGCTGGCCAGTTCGGGTTCGTTGGCGGCGTAAAAGTACCCGCTGACGTACCTGGCCGGGTAACCCAGACTTCGGCAAATCGCAATCATCACGTGGGCCTGGTCTTGGCACACGCCGCTGCCTGCCTGAAACGCCTGCAATGCCGTTGTGGCGACATTAGAGCTATCTTTTTGGTAGCTGATAGCGCCCATAACACCTTGGCTTAAGGCTAAAAGTGCTTGCAAATCAGCAGTGCCGTCCAAGCTTTGCGGGATGAACTGTTTACCGAATTCAGCGAGCAGGTAGTGCGGCTCGGCGAGCGCTGTTCCGCGCAAAAAGAAGTACGGATGCGGCAGACTTTCTGCATCGATATATTGCGCCACGCCCAGTGTGTCAACCTCACCGGCCGCATTGACCAGACTCCAGCGGACATTGTCGGCTTGTGTTCCGACAAAGGTGTACGACTGAACGATGTTGCCGAACGCGTCAGACTGCTCAAACAGCTTTTCCGGTGCGCCCACGCTCCAAAAATTGACGGATTGCGCAGGGCCAGACTGCGGCGTTAAATGCAGCGTTTGCAATGCGTAAAGCAGCGGCTCCGTGTATCGGTAATCTGTCGTGTGTTGGATCTTGAGTTTCACTTAGCCCCCACGGTTGCTCGCCTCGCGTAGCGCCCTGCCACCCGAGGGGGCCGCTGCGCCTGCGGCCTGTCAAAGCCAATTCCGCTGCCCGTACTTGAAAAGACGTGACCGTGATTCTCCAAAATACAGACTTTGATCTAGCTTGTTGTTGGCACCAAAAACTCACGGCTCAAATGCGAGCCCAGCTCGTTGACGCGGTCCAAGAACTGGGTCAAAAAGGCATGCAGACCGTTGGCCAGAATCTCGTCGATGCGGGCAAATTGCAGGTCTGAACGCAGCCTGCCAGCGCGGCGGCGGGTTTCGCTGTTGGCGTCGCTAGTCACCATGGCCAGATTGCTCATAACTTCGTTTAAGCAGCCTAGCAGCGAGCGCGGCATATCAGCGCGCAAAATGAGCAGCTCGGCCACGCGCTCGGGTTTGATCACGTCCCTGTAGACCTTGCGGTAAATCTCAAAACCCGAAACGCTTCGCAAAATGGAGCTCCAATGATAAAAATCAAAGTCTGCGTCCATTGCGCTAGCCAGGTCTTTTTGCGCGGCGTGGAACTTCACATCCACCAGGCGCGCGGTGTTGTCTGCCCGTTCTAAAAAAGTGCCCAAACGCAAAAAATGAAAAGCTTCGTCTTGCAACATGGTGCCGGCGGTCACGCCGCGCGACAGGTGCGAGCGAAACTTCACCCATTCGAAAAACTGCGACGGGTCGCGCTCAAAATCACCGTTTTTCAGCTTGCGGACGACTTCCAGGTAAGTCTGGTTTTCAGTCTCCCAGACCTCAGTGGTCAGCGTGCCGCGCACTGCTCTGGCGTTTTCGCGCGCATTTTTCAAGCACGACACGATGCTGGATGAATTTTCTTCATCGCGCACCATGAAGTCCATCACATCGCGTGGAGCAACGCTGTCACCGTACTTTTCGGCGAAAGTAGGTTTGAGCTCGCTGATACTGAGCAAGCCGTCCCATCCGGCTTGAGCGGACGAGGCCGATTGCGGCAGCATCGAGGTTTGGTAATTGACATCCAAGATACGCGCCGTGTTCTCCGCGCGTTCGGTGTAGCGAGACATCCAAAAGAGGTGATCGGCAGTTCTAGACAACATGTTGTTGACCTCCTTGCGACTGAGACTGAGACTGAGACTGAGACTGAGATGGCGACTGTATGGACAAGGGCACCGGCGTATCGGCCTCCAAAATCCACGTGTCTTTGGTCCCACCGCCTTGCGATGAATTGACCACCAGTGAGCCATCTTTTAGTGCCACGCGCGTTAAACCGCCGGGTACCATTTGCACGTCTTTACCGCTCAGAACAAACGGCCGCAGGTCGATGTGGCGCGGGGCGATACCGCTTTCAACATAGGTCGGGCAAGTTGACAAACTCAGCGTAGGCTGGGCAATGTAGCCTGACGGATTGGCCAGCAGCGCTGCGCGAAACTCTTCAATCTCAGACTTTGTGGCCGCCGGGCCAACCAACATGCCGTAGCCACCCGCGCCGTGCACTTCTTTAACCACCAGGTCCTTGAGGTTGGCCAGCGTGAAAGCCAAGTCATCGGCGTTGCGGCACATGTAGGTGGGCACGTTCTTTAAGATCGGTTTTTCACCCAGGTAGAACTCAATCATTTTTGGCACGTAGGGGTAGATTGATTTGTCGTCGGCCACGCCAGTACCAATGGCGTTGCACAGCGCCACATTGCCGCTGCGGTACACATTCAGCAAGCCTGCGCAGCCCAGAGTTGATGTGGGTCTGAAGGCCAGCGGATCGAGAAAATCGTCGTCGACCCGGCGGTAAATCACATCAACCCTTTTGGGGCCGCGGGTGGTGCGCATGTACACAAAGTTGTCTTTCACAAACAGGTCTTGCCCCTCTACCAGTTCAATGCCCATTTGCTGCGCTAAAAAGGCGTGTTCAAAGTAGGCCGAGTTGTACATGCCGGGCGTCAGCACCACAACGGTCGGATCAGCTGTTGCGGGCGGGGCAGATGCACGCAGTGTTTCGAGCAGCAAGTCAGGGTAGTGGGCAACCGGTGCAACGCGGTTTTCATTGAACAGCTCGGGGAAGAGCCGCATCATCATTTTTCGGTCTTCCAGCATGTAGCTCACGCCGCTGGGTACGCGCAAATTGTCTTCCAGCACGTAGTATTCGCCCTTCATGCCAGATGGATCTTGCGCATCAGGCGCACGAACAATGTCAATGCCGCTGATGTGCGAGTAAATATTGCCAGGCACATCGACGTTCATCATCTCAGGTCGGAACTGCGCATTTTGAAAGATTTGTTCAGACGGCACGATGCCGGCTTTCAAAATCTCCTGGCCGTGATACACGTCGTGAATGAAGCGGTTCAGGGCTGTCACGCGCTGCACCAGGCCTTTTTCCATACTGGCCCACTCGTGGGCCGGGATGATGCGGGGGATCAGGTCAAACGGAATTAGTCGCTCAGTACCCGCACCGTCCTCATCTTTTGCCCCATACACAGCAAAGGTGATGCCGACGCGGCGAAAAATCATTTCAGCTTCCTCACGCCGGGCTTGCATCGACGCATCGGGCTGGCGCTTTAACCACTGGTCGTACAGCTGGTAATGGGCCCGTACCTCGTCGGCAGACACATTCATTTCATCAAACATCGGCACCATAGGCATTGTCTCCGTCACGTTACTGTCTTATCCGCCTAGAGCTTAGCAAGTAATGCGCCAAAAAATAACAGGGCGCCGTATTTATTGCACGTGGTTTACGGCGGGAGATGGTGCCAGTAACGTAAACCCTGCTGACGCTGACAAAGCACTCTGTGTGGCTGGCCGCTTTGCCAAAAGGCAGCGCCACAAACGGGCGACTTGACGACCGTGATGTTGCGCTCGCGGTAGCGCTCCAGCACAGATTCAACCGGATGGCTAAACCGGTTGCGGTAGCCTGCTTGAGCTAGTGCAAATTGCGGCTGCACCGCATCTAAAAACGCCCCGGTCGATGATGTTTTGCTGCCGTGGTGCGGCATCAGTAAAAAGTCGGCTTTGAGCTTGGACGGCATGTCGGGGTTGCTCACCAACCGCAGCTCTTGCGCAGCCTCAAGGTCGCCCGCCAGCAGCGCAGTTTGCGTGCCGTTTGATATGCGCAGCACGCAGCTCATTGCGTTTGATTTTGCCCCGCTGTCATAGTCAGTGGCCAGTGGGTGCAACACCTCAAAATCAACCCCGTCCCAGGCCCAAGATTGCCCGGCTAGGCAACGTTCAGACTTTCGAAGCGCTTGCAACTCGTGGTCGGCTTCAATCGAGCTGACAAGCCGAGCCTGCGGCTGCATGGCTAGCACGGCTGCAGCCCCGCCAATATGATCCATGTCTCGATGGCTCAGCATCAGCAGGTCAATTTTCTCGCCCATGGCGCGTAGCAGCGGCACCAACACCCGGTTGCCTGCATCGCTCTCCCGGGAGAATTTGGGGCCCGTGTCATACACCAGGCTGTGGCTCCTGGTGCGCACGATCAGCGCATTGCCCTGGCCAATGTCTGCGCCTAAAACCTCGAATTGACCCGCATCTGGCCGCAGCGGCTGCCACAACAACACAGGCAACAAAAGCGGAACGCCTAGCACCCGCCAATGGCGCGGCAGCTGCAGGGCCAGCAGCGTTCCACCCAACACGCCAGCAACCGCACACCAAAGCGGCGCAGCTGCAACGCTAATTGTTGCCCACGGCAAGCTGGCCAGCCATTGCAGCAGCCAGGTCAGCACAGTCAAAGCCATCGCTGCCGCGTCCCAAATTGGCGACCACATCACACCCGCCATGGCCAGCGGAGTAACCACCAGCGTAACCCAGGGAATCGCCACCGCGTTGGCCAACAAGCCGACGAGCGACACCTGGTTAAACAACAACAGCGACAACGGCGTGAGCGCCAACGTGATGACCCATTGCTCCCGAGCCGCTGACGCCAGGCTTGATGCCAAGCGCGCCGTCCAATACATCAACGCAGCAGTTTTAGGCCACTTTTCAGGATCATTTAGGCCTGTAGCCCATGTATTACCTGCGCTAGTAGCTCCTGAATTAGGAGTATCTACTTTTGGCGCAGTTGAAGCGAACAACACGCCCACTGCCACAAACGACAGCCAAAACCCAGCCTGCATCAACGCCCAGGGGTCTAGCGCCACCACCACAGCCATCGCCAGCAGCCAAACCAGCGGCCACGGCCATTGCTTGCCGCTTTGCTTGAGCAACACCACCGTGCTAAGCATCCAGATGGTGCGCTGCGCCGGCACACCCCAGCCTGAAAATAGCGCGTACAACGCAGCCAGCGCCAAGCCGCCCCAAGCTCCGGCGCTCACGGCTGGCATGGCCAGGCAAAGTGCGGGAGTGAGCCGGGTTGAGCGCCGCCACAGCCAGCCAATCACCAACGAGGCGCCCCAAGCAAACATGGTGATGTGCAGGCCCGAAATGCTCATCAGATGCGCCACACCAGTAGCTCTGAAAACATCCCAGTCAGCACGCTCGATTGCATTTTGGTCACCCACCACCAGCGCGGCCAGCACGCCCGCCATTTTGCGGTCGTCAACCCGCGCAAAAATCGCTTCGCGAACGGCTTGGCGAGCTTGCTCAACCGGGTGCGCCCAACCATCGCCCAGCTTTTTGGGCGGGGCGTCACTTTTGCCGGCGCGCACGTAGCCAGTGGCTTGTATGCCCTGCTCCCACAGCCACAGCTCGTAGTCAAAACCATGCGGATTGCTGTTGCCGTGCGGCGCTTTCAAGCGCACCGTCATCTGCCAGTTATCGCCAGCGCGCAGGGGCTGCGGCTGGCGCTGTATTTCCAGTGAATACTCAGGCGGCTCGGGGTCACCGGCCTCAAGCACAACCACTTTAGCCGGGCGCGTGCCGAAGCCTGAATACCAACCCAGCGCAATTTGCGGCGGTACGTTGACCAGCCGACCGTTCAAACGCGCGGATGCCACTGCCAAGCGAAAGCGCACACCGTCTTCGCCGACCTGCGGCATGGCCATGATTTGGCCTGTGACGTCTATGTCCTGGCCTTCGAGCGCAGGGTTCAAAGCAGCGGCTGCAAACACGCCGGCCCTGAGGCCAGTTAAGCCAAAAGCCAAAGCAGCAGACAATAAAAACGCCACCAACCCGCCCAGCAAAGTTTGCCTGGCCAAACACAGCAAACCCGTCAGAGCTAACAACGCAGCGCTCGCCAAGACTGCGTACGCCAGCAGCTCAAACAATGCCGCTTGTTGCAACTGCAACGCCACGCCCGCTACAAAGCCAAGCAGCAGGACGCTCAGCCATGGGCTGATTTTGAAGCGCGGTACAGATGAAATGTTGTCTCCCAAGCGTTTGGATATGTTGTCATGCAGCGCTTGCATGGCTCAATGTTCAACGGGCTAGCATGTATTTAAGCCGACACGCCCAATTTTTGGCGTATCTCTTGCTAGTATCAAGCCTCAGCATTCCAACGAGAGACCCCCTTGTCCATCCACGTCGCCCTCAGCCACATCACCCACTACACATACGACCGACTGGTCACGCTGGGACCGCAAATTGTGCGACTACGCCCTGCCCCGCACAGCCGAACACAAATTTTGTCGTATTCGCTGAAAGTTGAACCCGGTGACCATTTCATCAACTGGCAGCAGGACCCGTTTGCCAATTACCAGGCGCGACTCGTCTTTCCCAAACCGACCCAAGAATTTAAAGTCACCGTCGACATGGTGGTTGACATGGTCACGCTGAACCCGTTTGACTTTTTCCTGGAGCCCGAGGCCGAAGAGTTCCCTTTCAAATACGCCCCACCGATGGCGCAAGAGCTGATCCCGTACCTGGCGGTTGAGCCTGCAACGCCACTGCTCAAAGCCTATCTGGACAAAGTCGACCGCACGCCGCGCCGCACCAATGACTTTTTGGTTTACGTCAACCAGCAACTACAAAAGGACATCAAGTACACCATTCGCATGGAACCCGGCGTACAAACGCCTGAAGAAACACTTGAGAAAGCACTGGGTTCTTGCCGCGACACGGGCTGGCTGCTGGTGCAACTGCTGCGCCACATGGGCCTCGCTGCGCGCTTTGTGTCAGGCTACCTCATTCAATTGAAAGCCGACGTCAAATCGCTCGACGGCCCCAGCGGCACTGAAAAAGACTTCACCGACCTGCACGCCTGGTGCGAGGTGTTTTTACCCGGCGCTGGCTGGGTGGGCTTGGACCCCACATCTGGCCTGATGGCCGGTGAAGGCCACATACCACTGGCCTGCACGCCAGAGCCGTCCAGCGCCGCGCCGATTGAAGGCGGTGTTGATGAGTCTGAGGTCGAATTTGCCCACCACATGGGCGTGCAGCGCATTTACGAATCGCCCCGCGTGACCAAGCCTTACACCGATGAACAGTGGGCCAGCGTGTTGGCCCTAGGTGAAGCCGTTGACCGTGACTTGGCCAGCGGCGATGTACGCCTGACGATGGGCGGCGAACCGACTTTTGTGGCGACGAATGACCCTGACGGCGCAGAGTGGAACATTGACGCGCTGGGCCCGACCAAGCGCGGCTATGCGACACAACTGGTGCAAAAGCTGCGCGCTGAATATGGGCAAGGCGGCTTCTTGCATTTTGGCCAGGGCAAGTGGTACCCCGGTGAGCAGCTGCCGCGCTGGGCACTGAGCATTTTTTGGCGCAAAGACGGCCAGCCTGTTTGGCAAAACCCAGCTCTGTTTGCCAACGAGAGCGAACCGTGCAACTACACCGCACAAGACGCGGCCCGTTTTACCGCCACGCTGGCCGATAAATTAGGCTTGTCACCTGACCACATCACGCCGGGTTTTGAAGACGTGTGGTACTACCTGTGGCGCGAGCGCCGTTTGCCGGTCAACGTTGATCCGTTTGAGTCGAAACTCGACGACGCTATGGAACGCGAACGCTTGCGGCGCGTCTTCATGCAGGGGCTGGATTCAGTGGTCGGCTATGTGTTGCCGCTTAAACCCCGACCCGTGGTTCCTGGTTCAACCGCCCCATTGGCTGGCCCGGCCTGGACGACTGGGCCCTGGTTCTTCAGGGATGAACGCATGTACCTGATGCCCGGTGATTCGCCGATGGGGTACCGCTTGCCGCTGGATTCTGTGCCGTGGGTGTCCAAAACCGACAATCCGTACACGCCGGAAGAAGACCCGTTTGCGCCGCGCAACGTATTGCCGCACGCCACCGCCTTTGCCGGTCGCTACAACGCCAGCTTGCCAGTCAATCAGCACCTGCAATCAACAGCGCAGCGGGTAGAAAGCTACCTCGCAGGCTTTAAACATGGCGTGCCGCCGCGCTATGAGGCCAAACGTGTGATGCAAACAAACACCCCATCACAGCCCTTAAATTCCAGTTCCTTGTCGCAAACCGTTGATGCAACTACGCGCGCCCCAAACGCGTTTGAATCTGCCGCCTGGCTGGCGCGCACTGCCTTGTGTATTGAGGTGCGTGACCCGAAGCGAGCCAATGGTCCAAATTTAGGCCCCAAGGCCAAAGCTGAGGTAGATGCCAGGATGGCTGGGTTGACATCGGTACGCGGTGAAACCGGCGCACTGTACCTCTTCATGCCGCCGATGGAGCGCCTGGAAGACTACCTCGATTTGCTGGCCGCAATTGAAGCGACAGCGCAGTCATTGAACTTAAAAATCGTTCTTGAAGGCTACCCACCGCCGCGCGACCCCCGCATGAAGGTGCTGGCCGTCACGCCCGACCCCGGCGTGATTGAAGTCAACATTCACCCGGCAGAAAATTGGGGCCAACTGGTCGAACACACCGAGTTTTTATATAAAGCAGCACACGAGACACGCCTGTCGGCTGAAAAGTTCATGACCGATGGCCGACACACCGGCACAGGTGGTGGCAACCACTTTGTGATGGGCGGTGCAACGCCAGCTGATAGCCCGTTTTTAAGAAGGCCCGAACTGCTGGCCAGCCTGGTTGCGTACTGGCACAACCATCCGTCGCTCAGCTACTTGTTCTCAGGCATGTTCATCGGCCCGACCAGCCAGGCACCGCGTGTAGATGAAGCGCGCAATGACCAGCTGTATGAGCTGGAAATCGCCATGCGCGAGATCATGAATTACCGCGAAAAATATGGCCGTTATACCGCCGGGCCGCCCCAAGGTGGAGCAGCCCTCTCGGGGAGCAGTGACCCGCACGCAATGGCGGAACGTGGGGGCGAAGCTTTTATGCCGCCGTGGATTGTTGACAGAACTCTTAGAAATATCCTTGTCGATGTCACCGGCAACACGCACCGCAGTGAATTTTGTATCGACAAGCTTTATTCGCCCGACTCATCGACCGGGCGTTTGGGATTGCTGGAGCTGCGCGCATTTGAAATGCCGCCGCACGCCCGCATGAGCATTGCCCAGCAGTTGCTGCTGCGCGCACTCGTGGCCCGTTTCTGGAACAAGCCCTACTTGGGTGCAAGCAACCGCCTGACCCGCTGGGGCACCGAGCTGCATGACCGCTTCTTGCTGCCATCGTTGGTGCGCATGGACTTCATCGACGTGCTGATTGAGTTGAACGAAGCGGGCTATGCGTTTGACATGGCCTGGTTTGAGCCACATTTTGAGTTCCGCTTTCCTACTGTGGGCCAAGTCAAAGTCAGCAGCATGGAGCTGACCCTGCGCAATGCGCTGGAGCCCTGGCATGTGATGGGGGAAGAAGGCTCGTCCACCGGCACCGCGCGCTATGTTGATTCGTCGCTGGAGCGGATTGAAGTCAAAGTCACGGGCCTGAACGACAGCCGCTACGTCGTGACCGTCAATGGCCGCGCACTGCCGCTGCAAAACACGGGCACGGTAGGCGAGTATGTGGCCGGTGTGCGCTACAAAGCGTGGAACCCGCCATCGTCTCTACACCCGTCGATAGGTGTTCATGCACCTCTCACGTTTGACATCGTCGACACCTGGATGGAGCGATCGTTGGGCGGCTGCCAGTACCACGTGTCGCATCCTGGTGGTTTGAGTTATGCCAGTTTGCCAGTCAACTCATACGAAGCAGAAAGCCGACGTTTGAGCCGCTTTTTGCAGATGGGCCACACGCCGGGCAAGATGAAAGTGATGCCTGCTCGGGCATCGAAAGAGTTTCCGTTCACGCTTGATTTGAGATAGGCAAATGTCGACCACCGGGTGAATACGAGACAACGTGCCGCATCGCAACAAACCACTTATTCCCGAGCCCGCGCTTGGTACGCCCAGCGACTCGGCGTTGGCGTTGGCACTGGCACAGGCGTCCGCGGCTTCGACGGGTCATTTCGATGAGCTGCGTGGGCTTAACCGCCCCCCAGAGACGCAATCGCAAACTCAATTGCAAATTCAATCCCAAAGGCAGTCCCAAATCCAATCACAATCCTCGGAGCAATGCCAATCTCAAAACCAGTCGCCAGGTAACTTTGAGCCGCCAAAATCTGGATTTCTTTCCAGCCCGTGGACAAGTTTTTTCAATTTTCTGGGCACCAAAGGCTTTGAAGACTTAAACCACCGCAGCGCTAACCTGCGCAGGCAAATCCGTGACAACGGCGTGACCTACAACGTCTACGCTGACACCAACGGCCCGCAGCGCCCCTGGTCGCTGGACTTGTTCCCGTTGATCATTTCGTCAGATGATTGGTCAACGATTGAAAGTGGCATCAAGCAGCGTACCCGCCTGCTGAACGCGGTGATGGCCGATGTGTATGGTCCGCAAACCTTGTTGCACCAAGGCCTGCTCCCGGCTGCGCTGGTACAGGGCCATCCCGGGTATTTGCGCGCCATGCAGGGCGTGCAACCTGCGGGCAATATGTTTCTGCACATCGCCGCTTTTGACATGACTCGCGGGCCGGACGGCGCCTGGTGGGTGGTGGGTCAGCGCACGCAAGCGCCATCAGGGCTGGGCTATTTGCTTGAAAACCGCTTGAGCATTTCGATGCTGTTTCCAGAGGCGTATCGCGGCATGGGGGTAGCACGCCTGGCTGACTCGTACGAGTCACTCATCAACAGCATGAAAGCGCTCAGCCCGGTGGCTAACAGTCGCATCGTATTGCTCACGCCCGGCCCGTACAACGAAACTTATTTTGAACACGCGTACCTGGCGCGCTACCTAGGCTTGACGCTGGTTGAAGGCAGTGACTTGCTGGTGCGCCAGGAAAAGCTGTACCTCAAAACACTGCAAGGGCTGGAGCCGGTACACGGGATTTTGAAGCGGCTAGACGACGAATTTTTAGATCCGTTGGAGCTGCGTTCTGACTCCACCCTGGGTGTGCCGGGCTTGTTGCAAGTCATACGCGCTGGCAACGTACAAGTTGCCAACGCACCGGGGTCGGCGTTTTTAGAATCACCGGCCTTGCTGGGTTTTTTGCCAGCACTGTCTAAGCATTTGCTGGGCGAAACCCTAGGCCTGCCGTCGCTGAGCACTTGGTGGTGCGGCGAGCAAGCGGTGATGCAAGACATGTTGCCGCAGCTTAAAAACTGCGTTATCAAACCCACCTACCCTGGCTCTCGCATGGAGTCAGTCATGGGCCACACCTTGAGCCAGCGCGGACTGGACGAATGGGCCGGCCGCATATTGCGCCACGGCGAAGACTACACCGTGCAGGCCTATGTGCCGCTGGCGCAAACGCCGACCTGGCAAGGCGAAAGAATCGCCCCACGCTCAGCCATGCTGCGGGTGTTTGCGCTGCCAGATGGGGCAGGCGGCTGGCGCGTGCTGCCCGGCGGGCTGGCGCGGCTAGCGGGTAAAAACGAAAACATTGCCTCCATGCAGCGCGGTGGTAGCAGCGCAGATGTGTGGGCGCTGGGTCAGGCGCAAACGCAGCCTAACCCAGAGCTTGTGCAAAGCCCGACGCCCGTTACTCCAACTCAAACGGCCCAACCGTTGCTGCGCAAGCAGCCCGTCACCAGCCGCGCAGCTGAAAATCTTTTTTGGCTAGGCCGTTACACCGAACGTGCTGAAAATTCATTACGCTTGGCGCAAATCACCTTGCAAAGCCTGGCCGGAGAAGACCAGTCCTCGCAGCCGCTGATGGCCTGGGTCAGCCAGATGGCAGTAACCCACGCGCTGGTGCTGCCCGATGTGCCGTCCGCCACCCAGGCCAAGCGTGTGTTTGAGCGCTCATTAATCGCCGCCCTGGCCGACACCGACAGCCATGCCAGCTTGGGGTTTAACCTGCGCGCATTGAAGTCGGCGGCGGCGGCAGTGCGCGAACGCTTGTCGCAAGAGCAATGGCATGTGATCATGCAAATGGAGCAAGATTTTTTCAAGCGCTTCGAGTTACTTACACCGGGCCGTGATACCCATCACGACTATTCGTCTATCGAGACGTTGCGGGCACTCGAGTCCACCAGCAATTACCTGGCAGCGATTACCGGCGCACAAACCGACCGGATGATGCGCGACGACGGCTGGCGCTTGCTCAGCATTGGCCGGCATATTGAACGCTTGGCTACTTTGTCTGGTGCTTTGGCAGCCAGCTTTGAAACCAAAGCGGTGTTTGACAACAGCGGCTTCAGCGCCCTGGTAGCCTTGTTTGACAGCACCATCACCTTCCACGCGCAATACCAGCAACGGCGTGATTTACCCGCTCTGCTGGACTTGCTGGTGCAAGACCTGGACAACCCAAGGTCGCTTAGTTGGGTCATCAAAACCATGCAAGCGCGCCTGCTAAAGCTGGCCAATGACCACTGCGAAGCTGAAACCAGTTTGTTACCACCGCTGATGCTGCCAGACCTGACAGCAGCCGATTTAACTGGCGAGTTTGAGCGTTGTCAGGCAGCTGCTTTTAAGCTGTCAAACGCTGTTTCGCGACGCTATTTCAGCCACGCCAGCAGCGCCAGCCAAAGCTTTGGGGCTTAAAGACGATGCTCCTTCAACTAACCCACCAGACGCATTATCAGTACACCCCGGCAGTTGAGAACGCTGACCACCTGCTGCACCTGAGCCCACCCAGCAATGCGCGGCAAACTGTACTGAGGCACCACATAGACATCAGCCCCACCCCCAACCATCTGCGGGAAACGCAAGACATTTACGGCAACCGCTGCTGTTTTTTTTCATTGCAAGCTAGTCACGATCAGCTAAGTGTCACGGCTCACAGCACCATGCGCACGCACACACCGTTTGAAGCAGCCACCGAGCAGCTAGCATGGGAGCAAGTGCGTGACAAGTTTCGATACCGAGCCGGCACTGCTTACAACACTGCCTCGGAGTTTTTATTTCCCTCACCGTACGTACCGCGCGATGCAGGCTTTGCCGACTTTGCCAGAGCCAGTTTTACGCCCGGCATGCCGCTGCAAAGCGCCGCCGCACACCTGATGACGCATATCCATCAAACCATGGCCTACGACGGCGACAGCACGGACGTCAACACGCCCGCGCTAGCTGCTTTGAGACAAGGCAAAGGCGTGTGCCAGGACTTTGCGCACATCCTGGTCGCTTGTTGCCGCGCCATGGGCTTGCCCGCCCGCTACGTCAGCGGCTACATGCTGACCGAGCCGCCACCCGGCCAGCCCCGCTTGATCGGCTGCGACGCATCCCATGCTTGGGCTTCGGTGTACTGCCCTGGTATCGATGGTCAAAACGGTGAGTGGTTCGACTTTGATCCGACCAACAACCGTGTACCGGGTGAAGACTACGTGACCCTGGCCACAGGCAGGGATTTTTTAGACGTGTCGCCGCTGCGCGGCGTGATACGCGGCGGTGCGCAGCATGCGCTGCGCGTGGCTGTTACCGTCATGCCACTGGAAGACACCGTAACCATGATCTAGTGCTTTTTTATTCAAGGAGAATTTCATGACCTCATCACACGACGTTTACAAACGGCTGGCCGAATTGAACATCACCCTGCCCCCCGTCTCAGTGCCAGCGGCAGCCTACGTGCCTTATGCGCAAACCGGAAACCTGATTTTTTTAAGCGGCAACATCGCGCGAAAAGATGGCCAGGCTTGGGTCGGTCAGCTTGGTAAAAACATCACGTTAGACGAAGGCAAAGCCGCCGCCCGCGTGGTAGCCATCGGACTGGTTGGCACCCTGCACGCGGCAATGGAGGCCAAAGGCAAAACACTCAACGATGTGACGCGCAT
>JAYWFR010000279.1:0-3064 GCA_043778695.1 Polaromonas sp.
TAAGTTGTGGATGCGGAATCACGTCAATCACTTCATTGCCTGTTAAGCCCAAAGTTTGCCACGACTGCCCCGCTTTGAATTGCAGCGGCAGCACGCCCATGCCGACCAAATTGCTGCGGTGAATGCGCTCAAAACTGCGCGCAACCACCGCCTTGATGCCCAGCAGTTGCGTGCCTTTAGCCGCCCAGTCGCGAGACGAGCCGGTGCCGTATTCTTCGCCCGCAAAAATCACGGTACATGTGCCCTCGGCAATGTATCGCATGGCAGCATCGAAGATGAACATTTTTTCGGGCGCAGCCAGTGCGCCTTGCAGCTTTTTAGATTGAAACAGCGTGACACCGCCCTCCTCGCGCGAGCCGTCTGCATCTGCGGGGATCATCAAATTTTTGATCCGAACATTGGCAAAGGTGCCGCGCATCATCACATCATGGTTGCCGCGCCGCGCGCCGTAGCTGTTGAAGTCGGCCTTGCCCACGCCATGCGCCAGCAGCCACTGGCCAGCGGGCGATGTGCCTTTGATCGACCCTGCGGGTGAAATATGGTCAGTCGTGATCGAGTCGCCGAACAGCGCCATGATGCGAGCGCTTTTAACGTTAAATTGACCAGAAACAGAGCTGTTTTCATTATCATTTGAGGCTGTAGCCAAATGAATGCGTGCGCTAGCAGCTTCGTTATTCATAGCAAAATCTTTGAAGAAAGGCGGCTCTGCAATGTAAGTGCTTTGCGGCCAGGTGTACGCATTGCCAGCAACGCCTTTGACTTTTTCCCACAGCTTGCCGGGTTCTGTTTTTACCTTGGCGTAATTGGCGCGAAAGGCTTTGCCGTTCATGGCGTACTTCATGAGTGCGTTGATCTCATCCGTTGTTGGCCAAATGTCGCCCAGGTAAACGTTTTTACCGCCTTTGCCTTTGCCAACAGGCTCGGTCATCAAGTCACGCAATACCGTGCCCGCAATGGCGTAGGCCACCACCAGCGGTGGGCTGGCCAAAAAGTTGGCTTTTAAGTTGGGGTGAATGCGCGCTTCAAAATTGCGATTGCCCGACAGCACCGCTGCGCACACCAAGTCGCTCTTGGTGATGGCTTCATTGATCTCTGGCGTCAAATCGCCTGAATTGCCAATGCAGGTTGTGCAGCCGTAGCCCGCCAGCGCAAAGCCGAGCTTTTCTAAATACGGCAGCAGCCCTGTCTTAGTTAGATATTCAGTGACGATGCGCGAACCGGGGGCGAGAGATGTCTTAATGTGCGGCTGTACTTTTAGCCCAGCCAGCACGGCTTTTTTAGCCAGCAAACCCGCCGCCAGCAGCACGCTGGGATTAGACGTGTTGGTGCAACTGGTGATGGCGGCAATCAGCACGTCGCCGTTGCCGATGGTGATGCCCGTCGAAGCAAGCGGCGCTTCAATGTGCGTGGCTGCGGCAGACGCAAGCGTGGGGCGGCTGCCCTCCATTTCAGCGACCATGCGCGGCGCGCCGAGCGGGGTGGGTGGCACGCCGGGCGCAACGTCGGCCTGCACGTTGGCGGTGTGCTGCAGCAAGTGGCGTGTGGCCAGCAACGCAGCGCTCTGGTTAAAGCCGTTGTCTGCAATCGGCCTGCTAAAAAGCGATGTGAACTGCGTTGCCACATTGCCCAGCTCAATGCGGTCTTGGGGGCGCTTGGGGCCAGCCAAACTCGGCGTGACGTCGCCTAAATCTAGCTTGACGACTTGCGAATAGTCAATGTCACCAGCGTTGGTGATGCCGAACAAACCTTGCGCTTTAAAGTAGGCTGCAAACGCGTCGATTTCGTCAGTGGTACGGCCAGTGCCTTCAAAGTAGTCAAGGGTTTTCTCATCAACCGGAAAGAACCCCATCGTTGCCCCATATTCGGGAGCCATGTTGCCAATGGTGGCGCGGTCTGGCAGGCTGAGTGTGCGCGTGCCTTCGCCGAAAAATTCAACGAACTTGCCCACGACCTTTTCTTTTCGCAATTGCTCGGTAACTCGCAGCACTAAATCGGTAGCAGTCACGCCTTCGCGCAGTTGACCGGTCAGCTCAAAGCCGACCACATCAGGCGTTAAAAAATACACAGGCTGGCCCAGCATCGCAGCCTCGGCCTCAATGCCTCCCACGCCCCACGCCACCACGCCAATGCCGTTGATCATGGTGGTATGGCTGTCAGTGCCGACCAATGAATCGGGGTAATAAATGCCACCTTTTGTCTTGTGCACGCCGCGCGCTAAGTATTCCAAATTGACCTGGTGCACGATGCCAAAACCCGGCGGCACGACGCCAAACGTGTCAAACGCCTGCATTCCCCATTTCATGAACTGGTAGCGCTCGTTGTTGCGCTGAAATTCCAGCTTCATGTTCAAGTCCATCGCGTTTTTTGAGCCGTAGTAGTCGACCATGATGGAGTGATCGACTACGAGGTCAACCGGCACCAGTGGCTCAATCAGTTTTGGGTTTTTGCCCAGCTTGACGGCCACGCTGCGCATGGCGGCCAAGTCTGCAAGCAGCGGCACGCCGGTGAAGTCTTGCAGCACCACGCGCGACACCACAAACGGAATTTCTTGTGTGCGGGCAGCGTTGGGACGCCAGTTGGCCAGCTCTTCAATGTGCTGCGGCGTAATGCGTTTACCGTCGCAATTGCGCAGCACGGATTCGAGCACGATGCGCAGTGAGACAGGTAGGCGCGATACGTTGGGGTACTGTTTGGCCAGCTCGGGCAGCGAGTAAAACTTGCCCGTCTTGCCCGAGCCTGGCTTAAATGTCTTGAGGGTTGACGCAAACAGGTGTCGCGAGGCGGGCTTTTCAGCTAAGGCGGGTTGAACCATGGTGAGAACTCCTGAGCGTGACGTGGTGAACTCTATTTTGGCAGGCGTCGGGCTCCCTTGCAGCGTTTGTAGTTGCTGGCTGACATGAGTGCTGGTTTATTTCCGATGCCGCCCAAGCACACTGTTTTTTAAAGTCGAAACTTTAAACACACTGATACGGAACCAACATGAGCCAACCTACCGACGAACACACCCTTTGGACATTGATCAAAAACATCAAGTTTGGCATGCTGACGCATAGGCACACTGATG
>JAYWFR010000280.1:0-7296 GCA_043778695.1 Polaromonas sp.
GCACCGCCTGGCGGGTGTGCCGATTGAGGACGCAACCGGGCGCGGCACGGGGCTAACCGACCCGCAACTGCTGCACAAGCAAGCGGTGTTGACCAAGGCTGCTGCGTTGCATGCATCAGCTGCCGACCCGCTGGACGCACTGGCAGCCCTGGGCGGGTTTGAAATCGCCATGATGACGGGGGCGATGCTGCAAGCAGCAAGTGAGCGCCGGGTAATTTTGGTTGACGGCTTTATCGCTGGCAGTGCCGCGCTCGTAGCCTGCGGAGTGAGCCCAGCGGCCAAAGATTACATGGTGTTTTGCCACCGCTCAGCCGAGCGCGGTCACCAGTTGTTGCTGGCTCACCTGCAAGCCAAGCCGCTGCTTGATTTAGGCATGCGGTTAGGTGAAGGCACAGGGGCGCTGCTAGCCTGGCCGCTGGTGCAGTCAGCGGCTCTGCTGATCAATGAGATGGCCAGTTTTGAGTCGGCGGGTGTCAGCGGCAAAGAGGCGTGAGACTGGTCCGTCGCGATTGTCTTGCCCCTTCCCCTCCCGGGGGAAGGTTGGGATGGGGGCACGCACGATGGCAGTACCGTTGCTGCACTTGCCCCCACCCCACCCCACCCCACGTACAGATGCCAGAGGCAACGGCTCTTCAGCCCCGGAAGGGGAGGGAGTAGAGAAATAATGAATTTCATCCGACATTTTCTGCTGGCCGTGCAATTTTTCACCCGCATCCCCATCACCGGGGCGCTGGCCCAATGGGTCGGCTTTAGCCCGGCCATGCTGCGCGCCAGTGCGGCGCACTTCCCCGGTGTTGGCATGCTGGTGGGCGCTGTGGCTGCAGGCGTGTACGTGGTGCTGGCTGCGCTGCTGCCCCACACCGCCTACGCCCCGCTAGTGGCGGCCGTGCTGTCAACCATCGTCACGGTGCTGCTGACGAGCGGCTTTCATGAAGACGGCCTGGCCGACGTAGCTGATGGCCTGGGCGGCAGTTATGACAAAGCCCGAGCACTTGAGATCATGAAAGACTCGCGGGTAGGCGCTTTTGGGGCGATGGCTTTGGTGTTGGCGCTGCTGGCCAAAGTTGCCCTTGTTGCACTGCTGGGCAGCGTTGATGGAATTCCTGACGGCGGGGATGAAGCACCCTTTAACGCTTGGTATCAAATGACCTCTGTGGGTAGCGCGTTGTTTGCCGGTCATGTGGTGTCACGCACGCTACCGCTGCTGCTGATTTACTGGCTGCCGCACGTGGGCGATAGCGCAGCGTCCAAGTCCAAGCCGTTGGCCGACCAAATCAGCCTGAAAAGTCTCCTAATTGCTTTTTCATGGTGTTTTATGGCTCTAGCCCTTGTTTTATCAACACTAGCAGCTACTGATTTAATAGTAGCTTGCAGCCTGGCGTTCATTGCCCTGCTGTGGATGCATCGCTTGTTTAAGCGCCGTTTGCAGGGTTTTACCGGCGACTGCCTGGGTGCCACGCAGCAGGTGTGTGAGGTGGCTTTTTATCTTGGTTTGGCCATCGTTTTATGACACAGCTTCAGCGCAGAGCCGCCCCAAGCAAGGCTAGTCCCAACAGGGGGCAGCGTATTACCCGGGGTGACAAGCGTGGGGGCTAAAAGTTTATGGTTGGTTAGGCACGCTTTGCCGTTGATCGACAAAGGCATCTGCTACGGTCAGCTTGACATGCCCGCCGACCTTGACGCCACCCAGACCTGCGCCAAAGAGTTGGTCAGCGTGCTGCCCAAGCGCATCACCGTCGTCACCTCGCCGCTACAAAGATGCGAGCAGCTAGCGCACGTTTTACTTGGGCTACAGCCCGATTTACTCTTGACAACAGACGCTAGACTGCAAGAAATGAGCTTTGGCCAGTGGGAAGGCCGCCCCTGGGCTGATATTGACCCAACCGAGCTGGGAGCCTGGACCGATGACTTTGCCCACTACCGCGCTGGCGGCACGGGTGAAAGTACATGCCAGTTCATGACCCGGGTTGGCGACGCTTTCGACGAGCTTGACCGCAGCAAAGACACGCTGTGGGTCACCCATGCCGGCGTGATACGTGCCGCTGCGCTGCTAGCCCAAGGTATTCGGCACATCAACCAGGCCAGCGATTGGCCGCTGGATGCGCCAGCTTATGGACAATGGTGGCAATTGAAGCTTTAACCAACCCCGAAGAAAACGCCATGGCCACCAATCTTGACGGGCAACTTGTTGTTGCCATCTCCTCGCGGGCACTGTTTGACTTTGAGGAAGAAAACCAGGTCTTTGAACAGCAGGCCGACAAGGTTTACATGCAAATGCAGCTGGCGCGCCTGGAGCAACCGGCCAAGCCTGGCGTGGCGTTTTCGTTGGTTAAAAAGTTGCTGGCCTTCAACGCCCCCGGTGCGCAAAGGGTGGAGGTAGTGATTTTGTCGCGCAACGACCCGGTCAGTGGCCTGCGCGTCATGCGTTCGGCTGAGCATTACAGATTAGCTATCAGCCGCTGTACGTTTACCAAAGGCGAGGCACCCTGGCGTTACTTGCGGCCGCTGAAAGCCAACCTGTTTTTGTCCGCCAAGTCTGAGGACGTGCGGTCGGCCCTTGGCAATGGCTTTGCCGCTGCCACGGTGGCCACCCATTCGGCCAAAGCCCAAAGCAATTACCCCAGCGAGGTGCGCATTGCCTTTGACGGCGACGCGGTGTTGTTTTCAGACCAGGCCGAGCGGGTGTACCAATTGGGCGGGCTGGATGCTTTTCAAAAGCACGAGCGCAAGCACTCTGCCAAGCCGCTGCCGCCCGGGCCGTTCATGCCGCTGCTCAAAGCCCTGCACGGCCTGCAGCAGGCCAGCACACCACACATGCGCATACGCACCGCGCTGGTCACGGCGCGCAGCGCTCCAGCGCACGAACGCGCCATTCGCACCCTGATGGACTGGAACATCGAGGTCGATGAGGCGATGTTTTTAGGCGGCCTGGCCAAGGGCGAGTTTTTGCGTGAATTCGAACCCGACTTTTTCTTTGACGACCAAACCGGCCACGTTGATTCAGCCGCCCAGCATGTACCGGCCGGGCATGTGGCCAGTGGGGTGTCTAATGCAGATTGACACCGCGCTAGCTGAATCTGGTTTGCCGCATTCGCTATGATTTCTTGGTCCCCTGTTTACTGTTTCCCGTTTCCCGTTTCCCGTTTCCTGTTTCCTGTTTCCCGTTTCCTGTTCTACGCTGCACAAGTCACGCTTTGCGCAGCTTCTTGCCCCCAACCTTTTAACTTCAAACCATCATGACACCTGCAAAAACCACCCTCCTTTTGTCCGCGCTGGCCTGTGGTGCAGCGCTGGTAGCCTGCGGCGGCATCGCTGAGACTTTTGGCTCGGTCGGCGGCACGCTGTCGGGCATGGGCTCTGGTTTGCAGGCCACCGTGCAAAACAACGGCGGCGACAACGTGGTGGTAACAGCCAACGGCGCTTTTACCTTCCCGACCCAACTGCGCTCACTGGCCCCGTTCAGCATCACTGTGCTTGCCCAGCCGACCAACCAGTTTTGCACCGTGACCCGGCCAACAGGCGTGATCCCCACCAACGGGCTTGCGGCCAACATCACCACCATTGCTTGCGCGGCCAATTCGCTGGGCGCTAACGTTAGCGGCTTGGCTGCAGGGCAAAGCGTGACACTGACCAACGCCACAGCCACCCTGGCCATCACGGCCAACGGCTTGGCCACTTTTCCCGGCATATTGGCCAACAACACCGCCTATGCCGTGACAGTTACCACCCAGCCGACCAGCCAGGTTTGCACGCTGACCAACGCCAGCGGCAGCATTGCCACCGGCGTGCAGTCACTGGTCGGCTTAAGCTGCATTTAAGGCCTCGGGATGGTGACCAGCAACCGCGCGCCAAACAGCCCACCAAAGGCTGGCCGTCTGTCTGATTTTGCAAATTTCTTGGCTCGCGTAGGGGCGTTGTCAAAACCGTACTTCTCGTCTGAAGAAAAATTCAAAGCGCGCCTTTTGTTGGTCGCGATAGTGTTGCTTAACCTGGCGTCGGTGTACATGCTGGTGCAGCTCAATGACTGGAACCGGGTGTTCTACGATGCGCTGCAAAACAAAGACCAGGCCGTGTTTTGGCAGCAGCTGGGGCGCTTTACTTACCTGGCTTTTGCGCTCATCATCATTGCGGTTTATAAGTTTTATTTGACGCAACTGCTGGAGGTGCGCTGGCGCGCCTGGATGACGGCAGAGTACCTCAAGCGCTGGCTGGCGGGCCAGGCTTTTTACAGGCTGGAACTTGCACGCTTTTCTGGCACAGCTGAGACCACCTCAGACAACCCAGACCAGCGTATCCAGGAAGACATCAACCTGTTTACCAGCAGCACCATATCGCTGAGCATGGGGCTTTTAAATGCGGTGGTCACGCTGGCCAGCTTTGTCGGTATTTTGTGGGGCTTGTCGGGCAACTTTTCGTTCACTCTGGCGGGCAGCAGCTACAGCGTCCCCGGTTTTATGGTGTGGATGGCGCTGCTGTACTGCGCCGCCGGGAGTTTGATCACCCACTTTATTGGCCGACCGCAAATCAAGCTGAATTTTGAGCAGCAGCGCTTTGAGGCCGACTTTCGCCACCACATGGTCAGGGTGCGTGAGTACAGTGAATCAATCGCGCTGGACAAAGGCGAGCCCGTCGAGCGCACCCAGCTGGATGCGCGCTTTGCCAGCGTTTTGGCCAACTACCTGACGCTGATAAAAAAGCAAAAAAACCTGGTCTGGTTCACCAGCTTTTTTGGCCAGGCAGCCATTATTTTCCCGTTTCTGGTGGCGGCACCGCGCTTTTTCAGTGGTGCCATTCAGCTGGGCGAACTGATGCAAATTTCGTCCGCGTTTGGGCGGGTGCAAGACGCGCTCAGCTGGTTTGTTGACAACTATTCAAGCCTGGCCGCCTGGCGCGCCACGACTGACCGCCTGACCAGCTTTGAAGACAGCATACAAGCTGTAGCCCAATCAAAACATGGGCAAGCAGCTACTACATCAATAGCAACTGATAATTTATTGACGACCCGCAACCTGACGATCAGCCTGCCCAATGGCCAAGCGCTGCTCAGCAACCAGTCGCTCAGCGCGCAGCCGGGCGACAGCGTGTTGGTCACCGGGCCTTCCGGCAGCGGCAAGTCAAGTTTGTTTCGCGGCCTGGCAGGCATTTGGCCGTATGCCAGCGGGCAAATTCAGTTGCCCGCTGGCGCGATGTTTATCCCCCAGCGGCCTTACTTTCCCGACGGGCCGCTGCGCAACGCTTTGGCCTACCCCATGCCTGCCAGCCAGTACCGTGACGAGGCCCTCAAACAAGCGTTGACAGACGCCTTGCTGCCGCAATTAGCCGAGCGCCTTGACGATGTTGACGCGTGGGGACAAAAACTGTCAGGCGGCGAGCAGCAGCGTCTGGCCATTGCGCGGGTGCTGCTGAAAAAACCCACCTGGATTTTCGCCGACGAAGCCACCAGCGCGCTAGACGAGGCGGCTGAGAAAACCGTGTACAAAAAACTTTTGGCTCACGTCGCCAGTGTCAATGGCGCGTTGGTGTCGATAGCGCACAAACCCAGCGTGGCGGCATTTCATAACCGGCAGTGGACGCTGGTCAAACAGCCCGACGGCGGTGCGGCGGCCTACGACATCAAGGCCAGCAGTGACACCGCCGTCACCCCGCATGCCTGACAAATCCCCGCCAGAGTCGGCAGCCAGCCTTACTGAAGACCTGTCGCCGCTGGCGCCTTTCAAACGCGTCACCTTTCGCATGCTGTGGGGCACCTGGCTGGTGGCCAACACCTGCATGTGGATGAACGACGTGGCCGCTGCGTGGATGATGACGTCGATGACCACCACCCCGCTGTGGGTGGCGCTGGTGCAAACCTCGGCCACACTGCCAGTATTCTTGCTCGGCCTGCCCAGCGGCGCGCTGGCCGATATTTTGGACCGCAGGCGGTACTTTATGGCCACCCAGTTTTGGATAGCCGGGGTCGCCATCGTGCTGTGTATTGCCGTCATCTCGGGCGTCCTCAGCCCGCCGCTGCTGCTGGCCCTCACCTTTGCCAACGGCATTGGCCTGGCCATGCGCTGGCCGGTGTTTGCCGCCATCGTGCCCGAGTTGGTGCCGCGCAGTCAGCTGCCCGCCGCGCTGGCGTTAAACGGTATTGCGATGAACGTGTCGCGCATCGTCGGGCCACTGGCCGCAGGCGCGCTGATTGCCAGCTTGGGCACGCAATATGTGTTTGTGCTGAACGCGGTGTTGTCGGTACTTTCCGGCTTTGTCATCATGCGGTGGCGGCGCACCCACACGCCGCATCCGCTGGGCCGAGAGCGCCTGGCAGGGGCCATTCGGGTGGGGGTGCAGTACGTCATGCAGTCCAGCCGCATGCGGGCTGTGTTGGCGCAAGTCGCGCTGTTCTTTTTGCATTCCACCGCGCTGCTGGCGCTGCTGCCGCTGATTGCCCGGGGCCTGCACACGGACACGACGGGTGGTGGAGCAGGCACCTTCACGCTGCTGCTGGCCAGCATGGGCACCGGGGCCATTGGCGCGGCGCTGGCGATGGCACGGCTGCGCCGGTGGCTGGCGCATGACGCGCTGGTGCTGCGTGCCACGCTGTTGCAATCGGCCGCCACGCTGACCATGGCGGTTGCGCCAAACGCCTGGGTGGCTGCGCTGGCGATGGCAGTTAATGGCATGGCGTGGATCACTTGCGCCAATGTGCTTAGCGTGTCGGCCCAGCTGTCGCTGCCGGACTGGGTGCGGGCACGCGGCATGTCGATGTACCAAATGGCCATCATGGGCGGCAGCGCGCTGGGCGCAGCGCTGTGGGGGCAGACGGCCACCGTGACCAGCGTGCCCACGGCGCTTTTTGTCGCAGCGCTAAGCGGCTCGGTGTGTATGTATTTGGCCCAGCGTTGGGTGATTGACAACAGCCTGGAAGAAGACCTGACACCCTCACGCGAATTCAAAGCACCTGTGGCCGAGCAACCGCCGGGTAATGGCCATGTGGTGGTGACGATTGCCTATGTGATTGACCCGCTGCGCGCTGGCGACTTCAAGGCGCTGATGCAGATCAGCCGCCGCAGCCGCCTGCGCCAGGGCGCTATCGGCTGGGAGCTGTTAAAGGTGATGGGCAAGCCAGGCCACTACATTGAGCAGATCATTGACGACACCTGGACCGAACACCTGCGCCGCTTTGACCGCGTGACCGCCAGCGACGTAGCGCTGCGCGAGCGCAAGCTGGCCTTTCACATTGGCGCTGAGCCGCCAGTCATCACCCGCTGCGTGATTGATAATTTGGCTTAAGATTTATTTTGTAACACCTATGAT
>JAYWFR010000281.1:0-17720 GCA_043778695.1 Polaromonas sp.
AACGCCATCAAATGCGGCGGCACATGCGAGTGGTAGCACTCCAGGCTGACCTGCTGGATGCTGCTTTTGGCCAACGCAGGCAACACTTCTTCGTACTGCCGCCACTGGTCGCCCAGCGTTTTCTTCCAGTCGTCATTGGCCTTGATGCCATAGCCGTAGCAAATATGCACGGCGGTTGTGCAGGTCAACCCGCGTGCGGCGACTTCAAGCGCCTTCACGCCCCAGTCGGCGGCTTCTTTCATGTAAACGTTAAAGGCAGGCTCGTCGAACTGAATGATGTCTACGCCATCGGCTTGCAGCGCGAGCGCCTCCTGGTTCAACAACTCAGCAAAGACCATCGCCATTTTTACTTTGTCGCCATAAAATTGATCGGCCACGGTGTCGACAATCGTCATCGGGCCAGGCAGCGTGAACTTGATTTTTTTACTGGTGTGGGCGCGCAGCAATTGCGCCTCAGCCGCATGCACGCGGCCTTTTAATTTCAGCGTTGACACCACCTGCGGCACCATAGCGTCGTAGCGATTGTTGCGTATGCCCATTTTGACTTTGTGATCGAAATCAATACCCTCCACCTGCTCTAAAAAGCCATGCACAAAATGTTGTCGCGACTGTTCACCATCTCCAATCACGTCCAGGCCTGCATCTTCTTGCGCTTTGATCCACAGCAGCGTGGCGTCTGCCTTGGCTTGCTTGAGCTCCTCCCCCTCAGCCTTCCATTGGGGCCAAAGCTTGTTGGTTTCTGACAGCCAGGCGGGCTTGGGCAGGCTGCCTGCGATGGCGGTGTGAAAGAATTTTGTGGTCATTAGGGAATTGGTCTCATTGGATATAAAGCTCATTATAAAAACTCCCGTGCCAGCAGTTCATAAGACCTCTGCTGCGCAGCTGGGTCATGCGTCCAGGTAATGACGACCAACTCATCAACGCCAAGCCATTCAGCCAGCGCCCGCAGCTTGGCAGCCACCTGCGGGCCACTGCCCACCAGTGCGCTGGTTCGCAGCTGATTGACCTGCATTTGCTCGGCAGCGCTGTAGGGGCGCGAGGCGACCTCTTCGGGCGACGGCAGAGGACCCATTGCACCCCGGTTACGGTCAATTTTCCAGCGCTCACGGCTTGCAAAGTAGTGCCACGCCTCAGCTTCGGTATCAGCAGCCAACGCCCAGACGCACAACACCGCTTGCGGCGTGCGGTGCAGCGCGGTTGGACGGTACAACTGCCGGTACAAATCAAGCGCTTGATGAGCAGCCTGACCCTCCGTGATGAAGTACGCAAACGCGTATGGCATGCCGTAGTGCGCAGCCAGTTGCGCGCCGTAGTCAGAGCTACCCAGCATCCAAAGTGTGGGGCTGGTCGGCCCAGTGGGGTTGGCCGTGACGCCGTGGCCGGGGTGGCCGGCAGGCAAATCGACGCCAGACACCCAAGCTTGCAACTCACGCACTTGAATCGGAAAATCGTCGCTGGACTGCTGCGGGCTTTGCCTTAACAGTCGCGCCGTGCGCATGTCAGAACCCGGCGCGCGGCCCACGCCCAGGTCAATACGGCCAGGTGCCAGCGCTTCCAGCACCCTGAACTGCTCGGCCACCTTCAGCGGCGCGTAATGCGGCAGCATCACGCCTGCACTGCCAATGCGAATGCGGCTGGTCGTGGCAGCAATCGCAGCCATCAGCACCTCAGGCGCAGAGCCAACGATGCTGGGGTGGCTGTGGTGCTCACTGATCCAAAAGCGGTGAAAACCTAGTGACTCTGCATACTTTGCCAGCGCTAGCGTTTGGCGAATCGACGCGTCTTCAGCCCGGCCCGTGACGGCAACTGACTGGTCTAGTACAGATAACTTGGTGGGCATGGGAAGACTATACCGAGTGAAGTTAGGCACTGGCTAGTCTGCGCTCTGTTCCAATACAACCTTTAGTATTTGCAAAAAGAAGACTCTATGGCACTCAAAGCCACCATTTACAAAGCTCAATTGGCGATTGCCGACATGGACCGAGGCGTCTACGCCGACCACAACATTATCATCGCACGCCACCCATCGGAGGCCGACGAACGCATGATGATTCGCTTGCTGGCGTTTGCGTTGACCGTGCCAGGCGATGACAAAAACGGCAAGCTTGAATTTGCCAAAGACCTATGGGATGTCGATGAAGCCGCCCTTTGGCACAAGGACTATACCGACCAAATTTTGCACTGGATAGACGTGGGCCAGCCCGACGACAAACGCCTGATGAAAGCCGCAGGCCGGGCTAAGCGGGTCACGGCCTACAGCTTTTCAAGCAGCACGGCCGTGTGGTGGAAAGGCGTTGAAACCAAACTCACTCGAGCCAGCAACTTGGTGGTGTGGCAAATTGAAGCCGCGCAGAGCCAGGCATTGGCCAAGCTCGCTGAACGCAGCATGCAGTTGCAAGTGACGGTGCAAGACGGTACGGTGTGGATGAGCACCACGGCGGATTCAGTGGAGATCTCGCCAAGGCGGCTAACGGCTGGGGATTGAGGCGGCGTGCGAGAGCACGCTATCACTTTGATGCCCGTCGCACGTCAAAGGTGAGCGTAACAGCCCCTGTTTATTCGTCACGGTGTGCGTAAAACACTATGACGTTGACTTAAATAAATCAATCAGTCGTCGCTGATTTTTAGGCTGGAGCCCGGCTGTTGGCACACTCGATGCCAGGCAAGTTGGCAAAAGGGCACGCTGATGGTGCGCCGCTTGGAGCCTCACTTTGTCAACGCCGGCAAGCGCTTGGTTAAATCACCCAAAGTGTATGTGTGCGACAGCGGTTTGCTGCACAGCCTGCCTTCCACACACGAGGTCAATGACTTGCTGGGCCACCCCGGCACGGGCGCGTCATGCGAGGGCTTTGTGGTTGAGCAAATTGCCCACTATTTGCCTAGCGGCGCGAGCTAGCATGGCGAGGTCAAATCAATGCGTACAGCGGCGGACAAATTGCACTCGGACGTTGCGCCAGCGTTGCTTCACACCATCATTGATGCGGCCGCGCGCAGAGGGTACAAACAACTGAGTCTAGAAACAGATTCAATGGTGGCCTTCAAACCTGCGCACGCCTTGTATGCAAAGTTTGGGTTTGTGTTTTTTGTTTTTTTTTGTGAGGCTTTTAAAGGCTATGTGGACGACTCAAACAGTGTTTTCATGACCCAGGTTTTGATGCTTTAGAGCCTCAAAATAGTCTGGCTTGACACCGCTTGAAGCTGCTCTACGGAAACCAAGCCATCCGCTATCTCAGCCAGCGGCAACAATACAAAAGCGCGCTGCCACATGCGCGGGTGCGGCACAGTCAATCGGGTTGAATCGATGCGCCCCGTACCGTACAACAGCAAGTCCAAATCTAATGTGCGTGGTGCATTAATATAGGGCCGTTCCCGGCCAGCAGCTTGCTCTAGCCGCTGCAAAACTTGTAGCAGTACCAGCGCGGGTAGCCCGGTTTCGATTTCAACCACGGCGTTGATGTAGTCGCTGCCAGGTGCGTGCCCGGGCGGGATTTCGAGCGGTGCTGTTTTGTACAGACTAGAAGTTTTTTTAACGTTGCAGCCGGGCAAATCACCGATATCGATGACTGCTTGGCGGATAGTCTGTGCTGCATCGCCCAGATTCGCGCCCAACGCGATATGGGCCGTCACCATCTCTGTCAAGCTTTTGGCTCCGAACCAACTTGTCCGCCAGCTTGCCCTCCTTCACCCCGGTTGGTGGGCTTGCGGCGACGGCGGCGTTTTTTGGCGGGAGCGAGTTGATCGAATTCACCTTGCGGCTGGTTTGCATCGGGTGCTGGGCTTGTAGGCTCTGCAAAGCGCACATCAGCCACCGGTGAATCGGCCTTCTTGACCCGCACCCGCGGATGCTGCGGCTTTTGCAGATTGGCCAGGCGCTGAGTTTCAATCATTTCATGGCGTACATCGTCATAAGCGGTGCTGAACTTTTCCCACCACTCGGCTAGTTCCATGTCGATTTCGCCCGTCTGCGCGCGCAGCCGTAAAAAGTCAAAACCAGCCCGAAAGCGCGGTTGCTCTAGCATTGAATACGGTGACGAGCCCACCCGCTTTTCAAAGCGTGGCTGCATGGTCCAAATCTCGCGCATGTCGCCACCCAGTTTGCCGCGGCCTGACACGTCGCCAATCTTGGCGTTGAAGGCGTCATCAATCGCATCATGTAGCGCGGGCAGCGTGTGCTCGCCGTGGTTTAAGCGCTTGGTCCAGCCGTCGCGCACGTCAGCCCACAACACGCACGACAGCAAAAAGCTGGGTGCGACTGGCTTGCCTTCTCCCACACGGCGGTCGGTGTCTTGCAATGCGAGGTTTAAAAACGGCTGGTGCGCGTTGTCCACCACCACATCAAGCAGCGGATAAATGCCCGTCAACCCCAGTGCTTTAAGCTGCTCAATACTGGCCAGCGCGTGGCCGGTTTGCAGCAGCTTGAGCATTTCGTCAAACAGGCGCGACTGCGGCACATCCAGTAGCAGCTTGACGCTGCTTTTAAGCGGCTGCACGGTCTTGTCTTCAAATTTAAAACCCAGCGCATTCAGCTTGGCTGCAAAGCGCACAGCGCGGATGATGCGCACCGGGTCTTCACGGTAGCGCACCGCCGCATTGCCAATCATGCGGATGATTTTTTTCTTCGCGTCCTTGATGCCGTTGTGGTAGTCCACCACGACCTGGGTTTGCGGGTCGTAGTACATGGCGTTGATGCTGAAATCACGCCGCGCGGCGTCTTCTTCCATCGGCCCCCAAACGTTGTCGCGCAGCACCCGGCCTGAGCTGTCTACGGCGTGCGTCATGCCGGCCAGTTCGCTCTTGCTGGTGCGCTCGTTTCCGCCGACTTGTTCGGCCTGGCTGCTGTCAAGGTAAGCGCGAAATGTCGACACCTCGATCACCTCATGTTCACGGCCCCGACCGAAAATGACGTGAACAATGCGAAAGCGCCGGCCTATGATGAAGGCTCGGCGAAACAGGCGTTTGACTTCTTCAGGCGTGGCGTCGGTGGCCACGTCAAAGTCCTTGGGTTTTAAGCCAACTAGCAAGTCACGTACCGCACCGCCAACGATGTAGGCTTTAAAACCCGCATCTTTAAGGGTGAGCACCACGTCCATGGCGCGCTCGTCGACCAGCTTTGGATTGATGCCGTGGTCTGCTACCGGGATGTCGTGACGTGTGCCGAAAGGGGATTTTTTAACGGCTTTGGCGGTGCCTGCGCCGTCAACCGCGGCACTGGTTTTGCCAAACAGCTTGTCGATAAATTTTTTAATCATGAATTTGCAAAACTCCAGGAATCCACATGCCTTGCTGGCTGGCGGACTCTACTGACACCAGAAAAAAGGGTTAAAACAGGTCAAGTATGCGCCATCCGCGCTCGGCGGCCAACTGGCGCAAGCGGTCGTCAGGGTTGGTGGCGACCGGATGGGTGGCTTTTTCCAACAAGGGCAAATCATTCATCGAGTCACTGTAAAAAGTGGTTTCGACGTCTTGCCAGCCTAAGTTGCGCGCAGCCAGCCACGCTTCTACTCGCGTGACTTTGCCTTCGCGAAACGATGGCGTACCCATAATTTCTCCGGTAAATTCACCGCGCGTATCGCGCACCAAATCAATCGCAATCAGTTCCTGCACACCAAAAGCAGCGGCAATTGGGCGGGTTACAAACTCATTGGTCGCGGTAACAATAACGGCTGTGTCCCCCGCCTTTTGATGGCTCTGCACCAGCTCCAAAGCTGGTTTTTTAACGCCTTTAAGAACCGTAGCGTCCATAAATATTGCGTGAGCAGCTACTGATTCAATAGCGCCTTTATCTCTTATCGCTTGTGTGGCGAAGCGCACATAGTCATGAATGTTGAGCGTGCCGTCACGATACTGGGCAAAAAAAGCCTCGTTGGCTTGCCGAAACGTATCACCGTCACGCCAGCCGAGTGCGATGGTAAATTCGTTCCATTCGTAATCGGAGTCAAAAGGAATCAGTGTGTGATCGAGATCAAACAGAGCAATTTTCTTTTTCATTCATTTTCCAGCATGGCTTTGATCAAAGGCACGGTGATAGCCCGCTGGGTTTGCAGCGCATAACCATCCAGTTGGTCCAGCAGTTGCATCAGGCTGCTCAGGTCACGCGAAAAGCGGCTCAGCACAAAGCTGATGACGTCGTCACTTAAAAAAACGCCCCGCGCATCGGCTTGCTTGCGCAGCACCGCTCTGGACTCGGGCTCGCTCAGCGCATGCAACTGGTACACATGGCCCCAGCCCAGGCGGCTGCGCAGGTCGTCGCGCAGCAGCAAATCAGCGGGCGGCACGCTGCCAGCAGCCAACACGCCGCGCGGGTGTCCGTCTGGACTACTTACGGCGTTGACAAACCAGTTAAACGCCGCTTGTTGCTGGACAGCGGTGTACAGATGGCATTCGTCCAGCACCACTGCCGACCAGGCATGGTTGAACTCAGGCGGCTCTGTGACGGCGGAATCGAGCCAGCCAACGCGTGCGCCTTGAATCTGTAGCGCACCCACCGCGGCTTTGAGCAAATGCGTTTTGCCGCTTCCAGGCTCGCCCCACAAATAAGTGGGCACAGGGGAGCGTAGTGCATTGCCGCACCATAACTCCAGGTGCTTAACGGCCGCATCGTTCGGCCCGGCAAAAAAATTACTGAAACTAGGTGCGGTTGCCAAACCAATGTCTAGTGCAATTTGCTTCATCGGGGCACTCAATCACTGGCCTTTGTACAGCTTGCTGGCCATGTAGCGTTCTTTGATTCGGCGTATAGCCACCAGCAGCACAGCGCTGGCTGGCAAGGCTATCAACACGCCGACAAAGCCAAACACCTGACCAAACGCCAGCAAGGCGAAAATAACCGCCAGTGGGTGCAGGCCAATTCGCTCGCCAACCAAGCGCGGCGTTAGCACCAGGCTTTCAACCACCTGGCCAATGCCGTACACCACAGCCACCATGACGATGGCTTTGATCGAAGCAAACTGCAGCAGCCCTGCCAAAATTGCCAAAATCAAACCAATGCCAAAGCCGAGGTAAGGAATGAACATCGCCAGTCCGGTAAAGATGCCAATCGGCAATGCCAAGTCAAGGCCAAACAGCGCCAACCCGACAGCATAAAAAGCGGCCATGGCCAGCATCACCAACAGTTGGCCGCGCAGGTATTGCCCCAGCACTGAATCGGCCTCATCGGCAAAGCTGTCAAACGCCTTGCGCATGGGCTGGGGCACCAGCTCTAGCAAGCGGGCAACAAACTTGTCCCAGTCCATCAGCAGGTAAAACAGGGCGACGGGAATCAGCACCGCATTGCCGATGACTGCGAGCGCCACACTGCCTCCCATGCGCAGGGATGACACCACCGAGCCAAACATTTCTTCGTAGTTGGCGTTTAGGTACTTGAGCGCGAGTGTTTTCAGGCTGCCCACATCAAGCGACACCTTGATGCCAAACTGCGCCAGCAAGGGTTTCAAGTCGGTGTTAAGTTTGTCAAACAGCAGTGGTACCTGGTCACGCATCAACGGGATTTCTTTGGCCACGATAGGCGCAATCAAAAGCACCAGGCTCAAAGCCGCAATGATGAAAAGCAGTTCCACCACGATCACCGCCAGCACCCGCGGCATGCGGCCTTTGAGCAAGCTGTCGATTTTGTTGACCAGCGGTGTCAGCGCATAAGCCAACACAGCCGCCACCACAAACGGCGTGAGCACGGGCCCAAGTAGCCAGAGCGCCAGCACGACGATTGCTGCAATCAGGCACCACGCAGCGGCGCGTTTTTGGGTGTTGGTAAATTGCATAGAGCCTTTAGAATGAGCACGCTAATTCTATCGGGGTCATCCCTGTGCCACACCACCGCATTTTCAAATACCCATGACACCCCCAAACACCCCAACTCCCATCAGCTACAAAGACGCTGGCGTTGACATTGACGCGGGCGACGCGCTGATTGAACGCATCAAACCGCTGGCCAAAAAAACCATGCGTGAAGGTGTGCTGGCTGGCATTGGCGGCTTTGGCGCGATGTTTGAGGTGTCAAAAAAATTCAAGGAACCGGTGCTGGTCAGCGGCACTGACGGCGTAGGCACCAAGCTCAAATTAGCCTTTGAATGGCAAATGCACGACACGGTAGGCATTGACCTGGTCGCCATGAGCGTGAACGATGTGCTGGTGCAAGGTGCAGAGCCGCTGTTCTTCCTCGATTACTTTGCCTGCGGCAAGCTGGAAATAGACGTTGCGGCAGCTGTGATTGGCGGCATTGCTAAAGGCTGCGAGTTGAGCGGCTGCGCCTTGATTGGAGGTGAAACCGCTGAAATGCCCGGCATGTACCCGACGGGCGAATACGATTTGGCCGGGTTTTGCGTAGGCGCGGTTGAAAAATCAAAAATATTGAGCGGTAAGGACGTGAAACCAGGCGACGTGGTGCTGGGCCTGGCCAGTAGCGGCGTGCATTCCAACGGCTTTAGCCTGGTGCGCAAATGTATTGCACGGGCTGGCAGCGATTTACCGCGCACCTTAGACGGCAAACCTTTCAAGAACGCTGTGATGGAACCCACCCGTCTCTACGTGAAAAATGTCCTCGCAGCATTGGCCGCGCACCCCATCAAAGCCCTGGCCCACATCACCGGCGGCGGCCTGCTGGAAAACATTCCCCGCGTGCTGCCTGAAGGCACAGCCGCGCACCTGGTCAAAGGCAGCTGGCCGCAAACCGAGCTGTTCGCCTGGCTGCAAAAAACGGCAGGAATTGACGACACCGAGATGAACCGTACCTTTAACAACGGTATTGGCATGGTTGTCGTTATCGACACTGCGAATGCTGCAGCCACCGCCAAAACCCTGCGCGATGCCGGTGAGCTGGTGTACCAGATTGGCGTGATAGCGGCCAAAGGCGATAGAGCCAGCGTGACCGTGACATAACCATGCGGCGAGACCACAGCGCGCCACACCAGCGATGAAGGCTACACCATTGACTGCACGCTGAATGCCACCCTGACCCGGAGCCAGGCGGCAGCCCGACGGCAAAACCTTGAGCGGATCAAACATCAACATGCGCGCGGACGCGGCGCTGTAGTTGCGGCAAAGCCAGCCTCTCGTTTCCCAGCATAAGTGTGTCGGCGGCGTTGCTAAAAACGACTATTTACACGGCTGCTTTTGGATGCTGGCTCGCCATGCCCAACCAAACCAAATCGCACCCAGCATTAACGCCAATGCCAGCAAACACCAGCCTGTAGTGACCTGGCTGGCTTGCGAATAGGCGTTGCACAGTCGCAAGTCGGTGGTGGCGAAGTAGATGCCGAGCCAAGCCATCATCGACACCCAGTAGCCCATGAAAAATAGTTGCAGCGCCATCGGCGCGCGCTTAAACGCATCGGCAAGCAACATCCCGCTGGCGAAAAGAGTCACAAGCTTGAGCACATCAAAGCCTGGGTTGACCACGGCGCGGTCGATTGCCAGAGGCAGCATCCAGTAGCCGACGATGCCTTGCGCGACCATGAAGCCGGTCAGACCGAAGTAGTTGAATTGAGCGGGGCTTGCTAACTTTGAAAATGCAAAATGCGCTGGCAAGGCTCTCGCCGTTAGTGCGCCTGCCAGCACCAGCAGCGGCATTTGCACCAACATGTGCCAAGCCATGCTTTGCTCAATGATGCTGCGAAGCGGCGGTACCGACAGGGCTATGGCCAGTGTTGCAGAGGCAACAGCCGGTGCCCAGCGATTCATGGCGCGGCATTGCGATGTGGATCAGGCGAGATTGCCATTGCCGCATCCAGCGCAGTGTTGAAGTCGTTGTAATCAATGATGCGTGTCAACAGCCCGCCTCCGGTTACCACATGTAGCGCCGCATTGTGCTCAAACTCGCCAAGCGGCGCAGGCAGCACCATGATGCCGAATGCATCTAACAAACGGCGGCGATCTTGCCAGTTGGTCAGCGTGACGATTTGCCAAACCTGCGGATTCATGCCCATCCGTTTGGCGTAGTCCGTCAGCGCGATGGCGTCATCGTTGGCGGGATCAAAACTGATCGACAGCAAGCCGACTTTTCCCAGCAAGCCGCGTGATTCAATTTGCGCTTGCAGTTGCTGGTAAACGGAGCCGAGCGATGTGCACAGGGTTTGGCAGCGGGTGTAGACAAAATCAACCAGCCACACTTTGCCACCAGGCCCCAGCACTGCCGCGAGTTGCGTGCGTTGCCCATTGCTTAACGTCACGTCAAATGTGGGTACACGCTCAGCGTGTTGACTGATGTGTTGCCTGCGCAATGTCTCGGTAGTGAAGCTTTGGCCGCCGCCTGTAGCCGCGAACAACATCACCAACGAAGCCAGCAGCACTACAGTCGCGGCAGCAAAGGTTTTAAGCAGCGTGCTGCCCGCAGGGGCGACCGCAACGTGCACCTCAAGAGTCGGGTTTGATGGCTGTTCCACCGGCGTAGGGCTCTGTTCTGGCTTTGGTTAATTCACGTTGGCTTTTGATCGTTTCGGCTTTGATGGGTGGCGCGGCATTGCCCCAGTCTGAGCGGATGTAGGTCAACACCGCCGCTATCTCTTCGTCGCCCAGCGAGTTCCATGCGGGCATGGCCCCTTTGTAGCTAGTGCCTTTGACAACCATTTCACCGTTAATGCCGTGCAGCAAAATATTAGACAGGACTTTCTCGTCACCTAACACCCATTCAGACGCCGCCACGGGCGGGAACACCCCGGCAACACCCAGACCGCTGCCCTGGTGGCAGGCAGCGCACTTGGCACCAAACAACTGCTTGCCGTCTACTGCAGGCGCAGCGCCAGCAATGGCCACCACAGGCCTGAGACTGGCCACGCTGCGCTGGTCGCCAAACGATGAATCTTCACCAGACGGTGTGCTGACAATGTAAAAAGCGCCCCACATCGCCATCGCGCCAAGCGACATGACCAAGAACCACGGCAGGGGGCGGTTGCTTTCGTTCGGGTCTTCTTTTTCGCGGTCGCGTTGCGCAGAGCCGGGCTTTTTTGGATCGGTGCTCATGGCTTGGCCTTTGCTGCAGGGGCTGGAAATGCAGGCAGCGGCGTGTAGGTGTGATCCAGGCCAATCAGGTAGCTGACAAGTGCTAGCACTTCGGGCTTGGCAATAACCACCTCACCCGGCTTTGTTAAAGCGGGCGGCAGCGTGATGGCCGTTTCACCTGGCTTGGCTTGGCCTTGGCGCACTTCAAACAAGTACGGGTACGACGGCATGATGGAGCCCGGCGTGTACGCGCGTGGCTGATACAAGTGACCCAGATGCCAGTCTTTGCTGGGCTGGCGCGCGCCGATGTTAAACAAGTCAGGCCCGGTGCGCATGGTGCCCAGCAAGTGCGGTGTGTCGTACGCATAGTCGGCCGCCACTGATGCCCGACCCCAGCCACGCGCGGCGTCGGGGGCTTGCTTGATGTCGCGCGGCTGCTGGGAGTGGCAGTACACGCAGCCGCTGGCTATGTAGACCTGCCGGCCAACCAACTGCACGTCAGAGTAAGGCTTGAGCCCAGCGGGCGGCTCAATGTTTTTAAGCAACACGTACGGCACCGCCACCATCAGTGCAGTTGCACCACCCAAAATAATCATGGCCCCCGAAACAATGCGCAGCTCGTCCATTTCCCAAAAACTTTTGCTGGTTTTACCAGTGTTCATGCGGGTGCTCCTTTGCGCATCAATCGGCCTAGCGTTGGGTCGAGCAGCGTCGCGCCCAATCGCTTAGGCCCAAACTTCCAACCCATCGCAAAAAAGTGGGTGGCAAACACCAAGTGCCCCAGTGTCATCAAGCTGCCGCCCACCGAGCGGGCTTTGAGATATGGCGCCATCAGCGCAACCGACGCCATGAAAGGCGTTTTCTCATCCAGCATGGCCAAGCCTTGCAACCAGCCGCCAATCGACAAGCCGATGAAGTAAATCGCAAAACCTATCAATACCAGCCAGAAATGCAGCGATATCAGCCGTGGGTACGGCCATTCCCAGTTCATCACGCGCGGCATGATGAAGTAGATTGAGCCAAACATCACCATCGAGAAAAAGCCGTACAGACCGAGGTGGGCATGCGCCACGGTGTAGTGGGTAAAGTGCGTGATGGTGTTCACGCTGCGCAGCGCCTGCATCGAGCCTTGCACCGAAGCGGCGGTATACATCACTGCGCCCAACATAATGAAGCGCAGCGTTGGCGAATACAGCAACGCGCGAAAGTTGCCTGCTACCGTCATGTGCTGGTTAACGGCGACGGCAAAAACCGGAATCAACATCATCATGCTTTGCACTATTGAAATAGTGATCAGCCAAGACGGCACCGGCCCACCAATCAAGTGGTGGCCGCCCACTTGGCTGTAGAAAAACGCCAGCGACCAAAAGCCCAGCAATGACAAGTTGTACGAATGAATCGGCTTGCCCAGCACTTTGGGAATGAAATAGTAAGAAGCCGCCAGTGCCAGCGGCGTGAACCACAGGCCCAGCACGTTGTGGCCAAACCACCAATTCACGGTGGCCTGCTGCACGCCAAAATGCAGACCCGGAATGTTGGCAATTAAAAACAGAATCGGAAACCACAACAGGCCAGCGGCGATGTACCAAACCGACACGTACAAATGCTTGACCTTGCGTTTGAGCAGCGTTAGCCAAAGCGGAAACCCAACCAATGCCCCGGCAACCACCAACAAAATATCTATTTGCCACGGGTATTCAAGCCATTCCAGGCCGTTTGAATAACCCATGCCAATAGCGACTGAGCCAGCACTAACACCGATGCTCCACAGCGCGCCGCCCACCAGCGCGTAGTTGGCGCCGACCAGCTCGGTTTTGAGCAAACGTGGAATCAGCCAAATCGCTACGCCAATGCCGGCCAACGAGCACCAACCGTAGGCAATTAAATTTAAATGAATCGGGCGAATGCGGCCGAAAGTCAGCCATTCATATTGCACCCACCAGTCGGGTGCGTGCAGTTTGATCGATGAAATCAAGCCCGCAAAAGACGCCAGCACCAGCCACACCACCGCTAGCGTCAGGCAAACGCCCACCACCAGCGACGTAGATTGATCGGCCTTACTGCGTGAATCTTCTTCAGCTTGGGTCATGGTGAGCGCCGCGTCTTGCGGGTCCATGGCGCGCTGTAGCTGGCCTTTTTGTACCGCAGTGGCAGCGGGGTCTTCAGTTTGACCCAACTCATTGGGCGCAAAAATCTCGGTGGCGGCAGCAGTACCGTCACCGAACAAGCCGCTTGACAGTGACCAGATAAAAATGAACAGCGCCAGAATCGACACCAAAAACGTGCCGAGCAAAACACCCACAGTGAAATCCATAACTCGATTCCCAAAATTTAGTTTTTTGTCAGTTTAAAGCTTGTAAATCTGCGCCACCAGCGCTACCAGATTGGTCACATCGAGCGCGCGGTTATCAAACGTAACCAGCCTAAGTTGATTGAACGCGGCTTTTTAATTGCGGATTCCAGCATTGCACAGCTGAACTGCCCTGCGATATTCGGCTGGTCATGGTAAACGCCGCGCTTTGCGTGAGCCACAAGGTGACTCGCATCGCTGCGCTGGCAATGTTCACGCCGCGCACGCACTTACACCGGGCGCGGTATCCGTTTAGCGCCGCTGCTAACTATTTTGCGGTTCGCCTTCCAATCGCTGCGCATGAGACTAAAGTAACAAAAATAACTTTTTTGACATTTAGCTCGTGGGCCTTCATTTAACGGGCGCTAGCTGCTACAAAATAGGGAGCGCGTCAATACAGCGTCAGGCTCCAAATCTTTGCTGGGCAACCTTCAGCAAGCCGTCAAAAATCAAACTTTCGACCAGATCGACGTCAACCGACATGCTGGGTGCCATCTTCCAGCCAGCGCCGCCAGTCATGATGCAGACCGGGTTCTCGCCGCAACGGGCAGCCAAGTTGTCAGCCATGCGCTGCACCGCCCCGGCAATGGCAAAGGTGCCGCCGCTGGTCAGGGCGTCGCTGGTGTTGGTCGGAAAGTCACACACCTCGCCGGTGGGTACGTGCAGCCCGGCCGTGCCGGACTCAAGCGCGCGGAGCATGATGCCGTGGCCTGGCAAGATGATGCCGCCCAAAAATTTACCCTCTCCGTCAATCGCCTCGACCGTCACCGCTGTGCCGACCATCACAACAATGCAGGGCTTGCGCAAACCTTGAGCCAACAAGCGATGCCGCGCACCAATCATGGCCACCCAGCGGTCTGCACCTAGCCGCGCGGGGTGCTCATAGCCGTTGGAAACACCGGCTTCTTGTGGACTAGACATAACCCACTGCGGCGTCACGTCCCACAGTTCGAGTTGCTCCATCACACGGCGCTTGATGGCGTCTCCCGCAACGATGCAACCGAGTATTTTGCTGGGCGCTGATATTGCGCACCAGTCGCCGTCAGCCAACTTGTCAATGTTTTCTAAAAACACGACGCCTTGGGCCAGCAACTGCGCGTTGGGTTCGGGCGCATCGTACTGCGCCCATTTCAAGCGGGTGTTGCCAACGTCCAGTGCAAGGAAGGTCATGTGCCCGCATTATGAACAGGTTTGCTGCCCGGCTACCTGCTGGCTGGTAAAGGTTTTCCAGTAGATTGATACCTATTTCTGACGCCAAGGCAGGCCGCGCATGCGCCAGCCGCCCAGCACGCCGCGGTGGTCGTGTACATCGGCGTCGCCTTCAAAGCCTTCGAGGATGTTGTAGGCCTCGATCCCCAGTTCTGCGGCTCGTTTGGCGGCTGCAATCGACCTGATACCACTGCGGCACAGCAACACCAGTTTTTTACCGCCGGCAGCGGCAGCCATCGTGCCTGCGTCAAACGCAGGGTTCAGCGCCATCCCCGGCCATTGCTTAAAAGCCACAGGCAAGGCGCCCGGTACAAAGCCGACCCACTCGCGTTCGGCATCACTTCGTATGTCCACCAAAACAGCATCACCCGCAACAATCCAGGCATAGGCCTGCGCGGGCGTCACGTCGCCGGCGTAGCCCAAGGCTGAATCATTGGCTTTTGTTGGCATTGGTTTGTTCCGTAGTTTGTACAAATGAAGTTTAGCGTTCAGACTCACCCATCTTGTAGTTGAGGCTACAGTCAGAGTCGCCCCACCTATCCGGAGACAAACATGCCCAAGTTATCTGAGAAAGCTTTTTGGCAATGGCCCTTGGCAAAGGGCAAAAGCCTCAAAGACTTTGACCCAGCAGCCAAACCGTTTTCAAGCGGTGACAAGCAGGTAGATATTGCCGCCACCGAAGCACTGGCCGTTGAACTGGATGCTCTGCAAAATCTGTTTTATGCTGATAAACGCTTTAAGTTGCTGGTGATTTTGCAAGGCACCGATACATCGGGCAAAGACGGTACGCTGCGCGGCGTGTTTAACCGCATGAGCCCGCTGGGGGTTCACACCGTCGGCTGGAAAGCGCCGACCGAAGACGAACGTGCGCACGACTATCTTTGGCGTATTCATCAAAAAATGCCGGGCAACGGCGAGACCATGATTTTTAACCGCAGCCACTACGAGGACGTGCTGGTGCCGCCCGTCAACGGCTGGATCACCGCCAAACAAACCGGGCAGCGCTTCGCGCAGATCAACGACTTTGAACGCATGCTGACTGAAAACGGCACCGTGATTTTGAAGTTCATGCTGCACATCAGTTTTGAAGAGCAGCGCGTGCGCCTGCAAGAACGCATCGACGACGAGACCAAGCACTGGAAGTTTGCGCTGGGTGACATTGAAGCGCGCAAACAGTTCAAGCCCTACCAAAAAGCCTACGAGGCGCTGCTCAATGCGACCAGCACGCCGTACGCACCGTGGATGGTGGTGCCCGCCAACTCTAAAACACACCGCAACCTGATGATTGCCACGCTGCTGCGTGATGCATTGCTAAAGCTAGAGCTGCGCTTTCCGCCGGGTGATCCGGCGCTCAGGGGCATCAAAATCGTTTAGCGTGTTGTCAGGTAGCTAGTGCCCGCCGCCGCCCAAATACGCAGCTTTCACAGCCGGGTCGTCACGCAGTTTTGACGCCTCACCGTGCACTGAAATGCGGCCGTTTTCCAGCACGTAGCCGTAATCAGCCACCTTCAGCGCTGCAGCGGCAAATTGCTCGACCAGCAGCATGGTGACGCCGCGTGACTTCAGGTCGGCAATGATGCGAAAAACCTCTTCAACCAAGATCGGCGCCAGACCCATTGACGGCTCGTCTAACAGTACGATTTCGGGGTTCAACATCACGGCGCGCGCCATGGCCAGCATTTGCTGCTCGCCGCCTGACAGCGTACCGGCCAGCTGGTTGCGTCGCTCCTTCAGGCGTGGGAACAAGTCCATCGCGCGCTCCAGGTCGCCGGGCACATCGCCCTTGGGGCGGCTACCCGTCAAGCGCGGAAAAGCGCCCAAAATCAAATTGTCGGTCACCGACATGGTGGCAAACACGCGGCGGCCTTCAGGCGAATGCGCCAGGCCCTGTTTGGCAATCGCGTAGGACTCCAGGCCGTCAACACGCTTGCCATGCAGCGAGATTTCGCCCGAGGTGGGTTTGATCATGCCCGACACCGCACGCATGGTGGTGGTTTTACCAGCGCCGTTTGAGCCAATCAACGTGACGACCTTGCCCTTGGGCACTTCCATCGAAATGCCGTGCAGCACCTGCACTTTGCCGTAGCCTGCTTCGAGATTTTTGATACTTAGCATTTTTATCTTTCTTAAGCTACCGTACCGCCGAGATAAGCCTCAATGACTTTTTCATTGGCCTGCACTTCAGCGGGCTTGCCTTCAGCAATCTTTTGACCGAAGTCCAGCACGCTGACGGTGTCGCACAGCTGCATCACCACGTCCATGTGGTGCTCAATCAAGATCACGGTGATGCCGTGGTCGCGAATTTTGCGGATGATCGCCACCAGCTCTTTAATGTCAGGTGCAGTCAAACCCGCGGCGGGCTCGTCGAGCAGCAGCAACTGTGGGTCAAGCGCCAGTGCTCTAGCAATTTCCAGCAGGCGCTGCTTGCCGTACGGCAGGTTGCGTGCTTCTTCATAAGCCAGGTCGCCCAGGCCGACGAAGTCAAGCAGGCCCAGCCCGCGCTCGGTGGCGGCTGATTCTTCGCGGTTAAAGCGCGGTGTGTGCAGAGACACGTCAACAAAATTACTGGCAAACGTGTGGTGCAATCCAACCTGGATGTTTTGCAGTGCAGTCATCTCACCAAACAGTTGAACGTTTTGGAAAGTACGCGCAATGCCCGACAAAGCAATGTCTGCCGACGTACGGCCCACCACTGTGCTGCCTGCAAATTCAATGCTGCCCGCTGTTGGCACATAGATGCCAGTCAGCACATTCATCATGGTGCTTTTACCCGAGCCGTTCGGGCCGATCAGGCCGTGGATGGTGCCGCGCTTGATGCGCAAGTCGACTTCGTTGATGGCTTTCAGGCCGCCGAATTGCATCAGCACTTTGGTGGCAACCAGCAGGTCGCCACCTTTTTCACTGGCGCCTGCGTGGGCTGCCACCATGACGGCGTCTTTACCGGTTGCTGCAGCAACGCGCTTGTCTGCATCGCCCTTCTTGGCAAACAAACTGCGCGCAAAACCCACAATTCCGTCTTGCAGGTAGTACACGACGAACAAAATCATCAGGCCAAAAATGCTCAAGCGCCAGTCGGTAATGGACTGAAGCCAAAAAGCAAATCCAGCCAGCGCAATCGTGCCCACCACTGGAATCGCCATGGCCCTGAAAGTCGTCATTTTTTTGGCAATACCGATCACTGCGCCAATCAACATCAGCACTGCCAGCCCTGATGCAACGACGCGAAACA
>JAYWFR010000282.1:0-3045 GCA_043778695.1 Polaromonas sp.
TGAGCGTAGCATTTCGTTATCACATGTAACGACCCGCCTGCGCTCCGAGAACAACATCAAGTCACTCTTTTTATGGACATGGGCAATGGCATGCTCACCCTAATCAGAGGCGCGGCCATGGCGCAGTATCTTAGTTTCGATCACTGTGGTAGACCGTATGCTAATTGCATAGTTAGCTATTAAATTTGAATAAAAGCAATTGAAAACAAACTGCGGTAGCTTCGCTCGCTTGGATTAGTTCCAGCTGTCAGGCCGCTTCTGCGAGCCAGACACTGCAGTGAATCGTTGTCAATGGCCAGAAGACCTGGTCAACGCAAAAGGCCTGGGGCTGAGAACCTGAGCTTTGCAGGCAGCGACGCTTGGGTGCTGCCCAGCATCGGCCAGAACGCGACCCTTTTCAGCGAGTTTGGCAATCTGACTTTGGTCTCTCTGTGCACAAATGTGCGGTCCGATGTCTACTGGTCCGGTACGGAGTTCGCACCCCGGCATCATCGCCTGGTTCTTCAGCCCCGTTCGTGGCGCCCAGAACGTCGTCAGCGAGAGCACCCAGTTTTTTGCCGTAGCTGTGCGCCCCGGCGATGTGGTTGGCCCTGTGCCAGAGCCACAGTCGATGGCACTCGTGCTGCTGGCGTTAGGTGCCGGGCGGTGGCGTGGAGTAGGCGGCCAATCTGAGGCTTTGGCGCTTCGGGTGTTTCGGCTCCTTTGCGGGTTTGGGGGTGTTGGACTCCAACCTCGATAGTTTCTAATATAGGGCTATAGCCCTCGTGTTGATTGCATGGTTAGCTATTTATTTTGTAGCAAAATTTGCTGGCCTATATGCGGCGGACCGGAACGCTTCAGGTTTTAGAATGGAGCGCACAACAGAGCGCACTTCTGCTTGCGAATTTGAGTAAAATCTGGTTATGCGGGCAGCACCATGCGAGTAGTTCTAGACACGACCGTTCTGGTCGCCGCTTCACGTTCTCGCAACGGGGCCAGTTACCAACTTGTGTCGATGTTGCCATCGCGTCAGTTTGAGATTGCGCTCACTGTCGCGCTTTACACCGAGTGGCAAGCCGTGTTGACCAGACCAGAACACATGCCGCCTGGCATCACGGCTGAGGCAACGCTTGGGTTCCTGCGATACCTCGCGACGATGGCGCATTTGCAGGATGTGCATTTTTTGTGGCGCCCGTTTTTGCGGGATCCTGACGACGATATGGTTCTGGAATGCGCCGTCGCCTCTGGCAGCCAATTTGTCGTGACGCACAACACGCGCGACTTCCGGCGCGCCCCTGAACTGAAGGTACAGGCCATCTTGCCTGCTGATTTTTTGAGACTGTTAAGGAGTAGTTCATGACCGCTTTGACCATTCGCTTGCCGAACTCCGTTCATCAAAAGATCAAGGAACTGGCCGCGCGCGACGACATCTCGGTGAACCAATTCATTGCAAGCGCCGCCGCCGAGAAAATGGCGTCTGTGATGACGCTTGACTTTCTCAAGTCGGAAGCAAAAAAAGGCAAGCTAAGTGACTTTGAGCACTATCTGGGAGCAGTGCCGGATGCGCCCGCCCAAGTGGGAGATGAGCGCGTTTGAAATAAACCAACTTGAATACGGTACCGGTACCAAATTGCGCTGCCCATCAAAACCGTAGCCAGTCGCCTTTGGCACCAGCGTTTGCAACTACGTGCGAAGCGGCTACAGCCGCGGTCTGTGGGCGATGCCCGGTTAGAGTGTGGCGGGCGTTGCGGCTCTGGGCCTGGCGCAGCGGCTGTTCCGCCTTGAACATGCGCCTTAGAAGCCCGCCTTAAAAATCAGCCGCCGGTCTGAACCGGGCCGGGATTGGACTGGGTCTGCCGTTGTGGCCTTGCAGGCAACGGGCTGGCCTGGCTGCCGTCGGCCAGCCGCAAAGAATTGCCTTCAACCACTACCCGGGTCCCGGCACCGAACGGTGAGGCCAGTTCCAGCGTCCGTGTGCTGCCGTCTTCCATGTGCACCCGCACTTGGTAGAGCGTTTCTTTCTTCATCTTTTTCTCGACCGTGTTGCCGGCCCAGCCGCCACCCAGCGCACCCAGCACAGTGGCTGCTGTGCGGCCATTGCCACCGCCCACCTGACTGCCCATGACGGCACCCAAAACACCGCCTGCCACGGCTCCCAGGCCAGTGCCAGAGCCTTCACGCTGAACTGGTGTGGCGGACTCCACGGTGCCGCAATTACCGCACACGGGCCGCATGGCCACCTGGGGTGCCGGCGACACCACCGCAGGCGCAGATTGCGCTACCACCACCGGCTGGTCTGTGACCACGGCGGGATAGCCTGACGCGATGACAGGTGCGGGCGTCTGGCCCGCGGTGCCAGGGCTGGAAGGGCTGGATGTGTGACCGGCGCTGCTTGCCTTGTGATTTCTGGATGCTACAGATTTTGGAGCTACTGGCGATTTGTTGATAGGGTCTACAGCCGGTTTTTCTGCTTCGTCCTGCTTGCTGACTGCCTGATTCAGGGCCGGATTGACGGGTGCCGCAATTTCAGTTTGCATGGCCGCAACGGTTGGCAGGGTTGGCACTTTTGGATCGGGGCGGGCTTGCAAATAAACCAGGGTTGCGCCCATGGCCAGTACGGTGGCCCCCAACGCACCAACCGCGACCCAAAGCGGCTTTGTGTTAGTGTCATTTGTGTGGACTTGCTCGATCGTTGCGCTCATGATGTTTCCTTAAAGTCAGGCTTTGATCCAGGACTCCCAATGAGCCCAACCGGAACCTCAGCGTTTACTTAACGTCTGACACAACTTAAGGTAGACAAAACTGAAGTCCAGCGAGTGTCTGGTTTGTAACTCTGGGTAAGTTTGCGCCCGGCTTGTTCTGAGCGGAGCGTCCTGGGGCACAGAAAATTACAAATTGGGTGCCAGGAGACGTTGCAGTTCAAACTCGGCCACGCCACGCCTTCCAGCCAGGTCCTTGAATTGGTCATCGCCAATTTTGCCGACGTTGAAGTAGACACTGGCCGGGTGCCCCAGATAAAAACCGCTGACGCTGGCCGCCGGCATCATGGCCAGGCTCTCGGTCAGG
>JAYWFR010000283.1:0-17706 GCA_043778695.1 Polaromonas sp.
TCCATTCTGGAGGCGCGGCTTTTTTCAACCCATCACCAGGAAACGTTATGAAGTATTCAAACTTTTACCCAGCAGCACTGATGGCAATGGCCGCACTGACACTTAGTGCCTGCGACCGGCCCACGGTTGTTAACACCCCGGCAGTTGTGACGGTGCCGGGACCAGCCGGTCCGAGCGGAGCCACGGGCGCTACCGGAGCCACTGGAGATGCCGGCAACACAGGCGCGCAGGGGCAAAAGGGCTCGACCGGTGGCGATACAGTGATCGTCATGCCCCCAGCAGCGCCTGCGTCGCGGTAAAGCTCAGAGGGTCTGAGTTTGCCTCTGTTGCGGCTCAGTTGACAGCCGTCATCTGATTTCAAGGCGCAAGTCCGACACGGCTGCAACTGGCCTCGGCCTGAAGTAACGCGCCAATTTTTTCCAAGTGCTCGGACGCACTTGGCCATCGTGGGTTGTCGGATCAACAAGAGTTTTTGCCTAAACGATCAGTCAAGCGCAGCGCGCAGGATTGGCCTTTATTGAAGTATCGAATAAAGTATCGCCATCCTGCAGCTGTGCAGATCGACTTTTGAAAAACTTCTTTTATGACCACCACTGCCCACATGACACCCATTCACCGCCTGCAAGTTGCCAACAATCTGCTCCAGTTTATTGACAGCAAAGTCTTGCCCGGTACCGGTGTGACGGCAGCTGATTTCTGGAAAGGTTTTGACGCCATCGTGGCCGACTTAGCTCCCAAAAACATAGCGCTTTTGGCCGAGCGCGACCGCCTGCAAATCGAGCTGGATGCCTGGCACAAGGCCAACCCTGGCCCAGTGACTGACATGAAGGCCTACCAAAGGTTTTTGGTAAGCATCGGCTACCTGGTTCCCGCGCCCAAAAAAGTCAAAGCCACCACCGACAACGTTGATGCCGAGCTGGCCAAGCAAGCCGGCCCGCAATTGGTGGTGCCGATTTTGAATGCGCGCTACGCCCTAAACGCTGCCAACGCTCGGTGGGGCAGCTTGTATGACGCGCTGTACGGCACCGATGTGATCAGCGAGGCCGATGGTGCTGATAAAGCTGTACCTGGACAAGGGGGATACAACCCAAAGCGCGGCGCCAAAGTCATTGAATATGCGCGTTATGTTTTAGACCGCACTGCACCACTGGTCAGCGGCTCGCATATCGACTCGATTGGCTACAGCGTGCGCGCTGGCAAGCTGGCCGTCAAGCTTAAAAACGGCAAGAGTGTTGGGCTGGAAGACGCCAAACAATTCATTGGCTACCAAGGCAGCATGTCCAAGCCAACATCAGTGCTGCTGCAGCACAACGGCCTGCATTTAGACATTCAAATCAACCCCGCCACGCCGATCGGCAAAACCGACCCAGCAGGCGTGTGCGACCTGGTGCTGGAAGCCGCACTGTCAACCATTCTTGACCTGGAAGACTCAGTTGCAGTCGTCGACGCCGACGACAAAGTGCTGGCCTACAGCAACTGGCTGGGCATTTTGCAAGGCACGCTGACAGAGAGCGTGACCAAAGATGGCAAGACGTTTACGCGCGGCCTGAATGCTGATCGCATCTATACATCAGCCACCAGCAAAAAACCTGTCGTGCTGCATGGCCGCTCGCTCATGTTTTTGCGCAATGTCGGCCACCTGATGACCAACCCGGCCATCACCTACCTAGCTGCCGACGGCAAAACCAAAGAAATCCCAGAAGGTATTTTGGATGCTGTGGTCACCACCACCATCGCCATGCATGACCTCAAATTAAAGGGCAAGCCCGGCATTAAAAATTCACGCAAAGGCAGCGTCTACATCGTCAAACCCAAAATGCACGGCCCGGCTGAAGTGGCTTTTGCCGCCGAGCTGTTTGGCCGGGTTGAAAAAATGCTGGGCTTGAAAGACTCCACAGTCAAGCTTGGCATCATGGACGAAGAGCGCCGAACCAGCGCCAACCTGATGGCGTGTATTGCCGCTGCCAGCTCGCGCGTTGCCTTCATCAACACCGGCTTTTTAGACCGCACCGGCGACGAGATGCACACCGCCATGCAAGCCGGCCCGATGATCCGCAAGGGCGACATGAAAACCAGCACCTGGATTGCGGCATACGAAAAGAACAACGTGCAAGTCGGCTTGGCGTGCGGGCTGCGCGGCAAGGCGCAAATCGGCAAAGGCATGTGGGCCATGCCCGACCTGATGGCGGCCATGATGGTGCAAAAAATCAGCCATCCGCTGGCTGGGGCCAACACCGCGTGGGTGCCCAGCCCCACCGGTGCAACGCTGCATGCGCTGCATTACCACCAGGTCAACGTCGCCAAAGTGCAAAAAGACATGGAGAAAGCCGTTAATAAGGCAGACGCCAAAAAACTGCGCGCTGACACATTGAATGCCCTGCTGCAAATCCCCGTCACAACGACGCCCAACTGGTCAGCAATAGAAAAAGCCCAAGAGCTAGACAACAACGCCCAAGGCATTTTGGGCTACGTCGTGCGCTGGATCGACCAGGGCGTTGGCTGCAGCAAAGTGCCAGACATTCACAACATCGGCCTGATGGAAGACCGAGCCACGCTGCGCATTTCAAGCCAGCACATGGCCAACTGGCTGCTGCATGGCGTGGTGAGCAAAGCACAAATCACCGAAACGTTTGAACGCATGGCCGCTGTGGTTGACGGCCAAAACGCTGGCGACAAGCTGTACCAAAAGATGGCGGGTAACTTTGACAAGTCGATGGCATACAAAGCCGCGACCGACTTGGTGTTAAGAGGCTTGGCGCAGCCAAGTGGCTATACCGAGCCGCTGCTGCATGCCTGGCGCTTAAAGGTGAAGGCGCAGGCGGCGTAAACGCTATTTAATTAGTATCTGCTAGCGCCCGTATTTATTGGGCTACGGCCTATTTCGATAGTGAAAAGGCGCTTCTCAGCGCCTTTTTTTATACTTTGAGAGGTCCTTGGCCCAGCGTAGCAAGAATTCTGTTTTTCAGACGCTCCTGCGCATCCGGCAGTGCATCTGCTTTCCAGAAAATGCAGTTGTATTGCCGAATGTCAAAGTGCAGGTCATCGCCTTCACGGCACATAAAAATCACTGGTAAATCAAGGCCGTGTGCGAAACCCGCTTCGTAATACACACCACCCCGGCTACCGGTGAAGTCAGAGACGACAAAACGTGAGCCTCGAATGGAGGCCATGATTTCGTCATCGATTTTGCCGTTGTGTCGCTTGGAATCGATGCGCAGTGGTTCGTATCCGGCCGAGCGGATGGCTGGTTCAATAACGTTAATCCAAAGTGGTTTGACATCTTCGTTGAACCACATGGCACAAAAGCCGACGCTTGAGTTGGGATTGGACACGCCTTCAAGGTGCAGAAGCCCCTTAGCGTTAATACGATAGTGACCTTTTGCCCGATCGGTTAAAAATCCAAGTTCACTTTGAAGAACGGCCTCTAACATGTATCGCGTATCGCCTCCATTGCGATTCCAACCAATAGCGGTGAGTGGTCCATAAACTGATGGTGAATAAAATTCCCCGCCACGTGGAAACCATAGGTTTAAAGCTTGAAGCATTCGATTCGCTCTGTGTATCAGCCCGGGCACAGATGCCTGAAGTGCCAGGTCGACATCCGCAGCGGTAAAGATGGAGGATTGATATTCAACCAACCAAGCGGAAATTTTCGATCGCGTGCTGGAATCCGCACTTTCAAGATTTAGCAAGGCGCGCCTGGTTATCAAAAATTTAAGGCATTGCGGACACTCAACGAGGTTGGCATCCTTTGCTGGATTCGGTGTAACGGTTGCATTGCCGTTCAGGCAAATTGGACATTCCACACCAAGTTACCTTTTTGCAGTTCACTGCGTAGGCAGCTATTTTGTTTGTTCCAGCTGCGCTTATTCATCACTTGCAAAAATCTCAATTGAGAGACAGAATAGAGACCTCACCAAAAATCGATCATCATGACTGCACAAACATCAATGATTCACATTCGAGTGGACGACGACATCAAAGACCAGGCCACGCTGGCGCTTACGGCTATGGGTCTGTCAGTGTCAGACGCGGTACGGCTGTTTTTGCGGCGGGTGGTGGTCGAGCAGGCTTTTCCGCTGGAACTGAAAGTGCCCAACGCTGAAACGCAAGCGGCTATGCAAGAGTCGCGCGCCATGATGGCTAGCCGCAAAGCGCGGTTTGCCACTGCTGACGAAATGTTTGCTGACCTTGAAAAAGCCAGCGGCAAGTAAGCGCGCCAGCGTACCGCTCGCTTGCGACTACGCCAAGTCATTTCTTAAAGACTGGGTTCGGTTGTCACATTCGGGGCGGCATGACATGCGTCGCCTTAAAGAAGCCATGCTTTTGCTGATTGCCAACGACGCCCCGCTCGGCCCTGAATGGCTAGACCACGCCCTGAAAGGCGAATGGGCTGACCATCGGGAGTGCCACATTGGTGGCGACTTTTTATTGATCTATCGGCTTGAAGGTCGCCAGCTGAATTTTGTGCGTACTGGCACGCATGCTGACTTGTTTGGCAGTTGAGGCGCGGCGTTTATAAAAACGCCACACTAAGAGTCAACTAAAGAGCCAATCATGCAAGTCATCCTCAGCGATCTGGCGAGCAGCATGTTTGAGTTAAAGAAGAACCAGGCCGCTGTTTTGCGTGAAGCCAAGCGCCACCAGGTCGACGGGGCCAAAGCGCAAATCACCGAAACGTTTGAACGCATGGCCGCTGTGGTCGATGGGCAAACCGTTGGCGATAAGTTGTACCAGCCGATGGCAGCAAACTTTGCCACTTCAATGGCGTACAAAGCTGCGACTGATCTGGTGTTTAAAGGCCTGAGCCAGCCGAGCGGGTATACCGAGCCGCTGCTGCATGCCTGGCGCTTGAAGGTGAAGGCGCAGGCGGCGTAAACGCTATTTAATCAGTAGCTATTAGCGCATATATCAATTGGGCTACAGCTTGTTTTGCTACAAAATCAGCGGTATGCTCCACCGCTGATTCTGCCGGACTCTTGGTTAAGCGGGTTAAGCGCCGTTCAGCGCTACGCCTTAGCTAACAAACTGGTCAGCTGGGTGAGTTTTTACCCATTGAACCGCACCAGCACGCACCTCTGCACGGCTGGCTACGCCAGGCGTGGCCTTGGCCGCTGCAACACCGGCCTCGCTTTCAACTTGCAAGCTGCCGTCTTTACGGGCTTGCACGAAGGCGGCACGCACTTCAGCGCGGCTGACGTTGCTGGTGTACTGGCTGGTTGGCAGATTGCCCGACTCGCCGTAGATCACGCCGGTTTGAGCAAAGGCTGATGCACCAGACAATGCGGCGATGGCAACAACGGTAGAAGCGATAAATTTCGAGTTCATGATGAATTTCCTTGTGTTTAAAAAAATAGTTTGGTGACCAATCCTTTTCTAGCGCCTTGAGCCTTGCGGCTGCTGGCTGCCAGATCCGGTATCGCTGAGTCGCTAGTTGGTTGTCGGCTCATCGATGACCTGAACTTTAGGGTTTACCCGGCCCTTTGCAAACCACTGGACTGACAATGTGTCGTTGTCAAATCTGCAATAATTTAATTTTTCTATCGCCGCGATCGCACAAAGGGAAAGAATGGACAGACTTCTATCGATGCGCGTTTTTCAAAAAGTCATTGATGAAGGTGGCTTTGCGGCTGCAGCGCGTGGCCTGGACATGTCGCCGGCAGGTGTGACTCGGCTGGTCACTGACCTGGAACAGCATCTTGGCACGCGGCTGATGCAGCGCACCACCCGCAAGCTGGCGCTGACCGACGCGGGTCAAGCCTACCTGCTGCGGGTGCGCGGCATTTTGCAAGAAGTCGACGATGCCGAAGCGGCTGCCAGCCAAAACGCCAGCGAGTTGCAAGGGGTGGTGCATGTGGTGGCACCACCTTTGTTTGCCAATTACTTTTTGGCACCGCAAATGGCGCGCTGGTTGGCGCGCTACCCGAAAGTCGCCGTCCATTTGCATACCGACCCGTTTCCGCAAAACCGGGTGGAGGAGTTCGACGTCACCTTCATGGTGGTGAACGAGGGCTTTGACGGCAACATCGTGGCGCGCCCTTTGGCGCATACCGAATATGTGGTGTGCGCCAGCCCTGAGTACCTGAGCCGCTCTGGCACGCCGCGCGTGCCCGACGATTTGCAACACCACGCCTACCTGCGATTCCCATGGCAGGCGGCGTCTGGCCACGCCGCACGCGGCATGCGCTTGTCACGCCTTGACGCGAGCCAACCCGACATCGACGTTGCGATGCCGGTAGCATTTCAGGCCGAGAGCTACGAGAGCCTGTTTGCTGCTGCCATCAGCGGCGCGGGTGTGGCTGCGCTGCCCAAGTTTCTGGCCAGCAATTACTTTGAAAGTGGGGCGCTCACCCACGTGCTGCGAGACTGGATTTTTGGCCGCTACACGGTCTACGTTGGGTTGCCAACGCGCAAATTGTTGCCAGCTAGAACCCGGGCTTTTGTAGACTTTGCCAGCGACACCTTGTTGCCAAGCGCCGTTGCCGCCAAACGGTGATAACTTTTAATGGTGATGCCCATGCTCACCATGCACATGCTGGTGGGTGATTTCTTCGTCGCTGGCTTGCCTGACGCTGATGACTTTGATTTGAAAGCGCAGTGCCTTGCCAGCCAGTGGGTGGTTGCCGTCCAGCAGCACCGTGTCGCCCTTGATCTTCATGACGTTGAACACCATCATTTGCCCATCATCGCCGCGACCTTCCAGCTGCCCGCCGACCTTGACGCCGGGTGGGAACTGCTTTTTCGGCAGGCTGCGCCGCAGGCTGTCGTCATACAAGCCAAAGGCATCTAGGGGTTGCAGTTCCAACGTGACTTGGTAGCCGTCGGTTTGCCCAACAAGTGCTTCTTCGATCTTCAGCAGCGTGTTGCCGTAGCCGCCGTGCAAATACACGCTGGGCTCTTTACCGTCTTCAATCAGCTTGCCTTGCAGGTCGGTGACTTTGAATTGCAGGGTAACAGCGGTGTTTTTGTCGATCTTCATAAAGTTCCAAAGTAAGCTGAGAAGAGATAGGCTGGGGCCTAATTAAAATGTGCGCTAGCTGCTATTAAATCAATAGTATTTGTGATTTTTAGGCATGTTGATATACTAACCCAGCGCCGATTTGCCACCGCTTGCGGGCGCTTTATAAGTTCAGCTAAAGACGCAAGCCAGCCCGGCCTCGCTTTTAGCGACGCCGGGTTTTTTATTGTCATTGAAAAATATGTTGATCGCCATACCGCAGTCCATGCATTTTGAAAAAGCGTTACCGCTGCAAAGTGGCGCGTCGCTTCGCGCCTATGACCTGAGCTACGAGACCTACGGCACACTTAACGCCAACAAGTCAAACGCCGTGCTGATTTGCCACGCGCTCAACGCGTCACACCACGTGGCTGGCGTGTATGCGGGCCAGCCAAAGTCTGAAGGCTGGTGGAACACCATGATTGGCCCTGGCAAACCAGTCGACACGAATCAGTTTTTTGTCATCGGCGTGAACAACCTGGGCTCATGCTTTGGCTCCACCGGGCCGATGCAGGTCAACCCTGATACCGGCAAGATTTATGGTGCAGATTTTCCGGTTGTTACCGTGCAAGACTGGGTCGATGCGCAAGCCAGGCTGCTGGATGCGCTGGGCATTCAAACCCTGGCCGCTGTGATGGGTGGCAGCTTGGGCGGTATGCAGGCATTGAGCTGGACGCTGCAATACCCTGACCGGGTTCGCCACGCCGTGGTGGTGGCCAGCGCGCCAAACTTGACGGCTGAAAACATAGCGTTTAACGAGGTCGCCCGCCGCGCCATCGTCACTGACCCCGATTTTTGCGAAGGCCACTATGCGGCCCACGGTGTGCTGCCCAAGCGTGGCTTGAGGATTGCGCGAATGATTGGACACATCACCTATTTGAGCAACGACGTGATGAACGACAAGTTTGGCCGCCAGCTCAGGGAAATTTCCAAAACACACCCCAGCGGCTACAAGTTTTCAACCCAAGGTGTGGAATTTCAAATCGAAAGTTATTTGCGCTACCAAGGCGACAAGTTCAGCGAATACTTTGACGCCAACACGTACCTGTTGATCACCCGAGCGCTCGATTACTTTGACCCGGCATCCAGCTTTGGCGGTGACTTGAGCGCTGCGTTAAGACAAGCCAAAGCCAAGTTCTTGCTGGTCAGCTTCACCACCGACTGGCGCTTTGCACCCGCACGCAGCCGTGAAATCGTCAGGGCGCTGCTAGACAACCAGCTTGATGTGAGCTACGCCGAGATCGACGCACCCCACGGGCATGATGCCTTTTTGCTTGAAGACGCTCGTTATATGGGCGTGGTGCGCTCCTATTTTCAAAGCAGGGTGGCGCCATGACAGTTGCATTGTCACCAGACGCAACCTCACTTGCCCGGCTTGTGCCGCACGGCTCGCGTGTGCTGGATCTGGGCTGCGGCACGGGCGAGTTGCTTGCGCATCTGATCAACGAGCGTGGCTGCTCAGGCTACGGCGTTGAAATCAATGACGCGAATGTGCAGGCCTGCGTAGCGCGGGGCGTCAATGTGATTCAGCTCAACCTTGATGAAGGCTTGGCCGTGTTTGGTGATGCCACGTTTGACGTGGTGCTGCAAATCGACACGCTACAGCACCTGCGCAATGCCGAGGTGATGCTGCGCGAGACCGCACGCGTTGGCCGCATCGGCATCGTTGCCTTCCCCAACTTCGGCCATTGGCCTAATCGCCTGGCCGTGCTGCGCGGCCGTATGCCTGTGACCAAAGTGTTGCCCTACCAGTGGTATGACACGCCGAATATTCGCGTCGGCACCATGCAGGACTTCCAAGCGCTGGCCGTTAAAAACCAGCTGAAAATCGTCGATCAGTTTGGCTTGCAAGATGGGCGCGAAATTCGCCGGTGGCCCAATGCACTGGCAAGCCGAGCGGTGTTCAAGTTTCAGCGCAGATAGCCTTGCTAAGAAATGATGCAGCAGACACAATACTGTATTTTCAACCAGTGAAGATTTATGAACTCTCTTGAAATGTGCGCTGGTGCAGGTGGTCAGGCCTTGGGTTTGGAGCGCAGCGGCTTTGAACATGAGGCACTGGTGGAGCTTGACTCTCATGCGTGCAACACATTGAGGTTAAATCGGCCCCAATGGAATGTCATTGAAGGAGATTTGGCGCAATTTGATGCAAGACCTTATGCAGGCATCGATTTAGTTGCTGGAGGCGTACCTTGCCCCCCGTTTTCAAAGGCCGGAAAACAGTTAGGTGCCGACGACGAGCGTGATCTATTTCCTCAAGCTGTTCGAGTAGTTGATGAGACACGGCCACAAGCCGTCATGCTTGAAAACGTACGTGGACTGCTTGACGCCGTCTTCATTGACTATCGTCAAAAAATTGCTGCCCAGCTACAAGCGATGGGGTACTGGACAGATTGGCATCTTTTCAACGCGGCAGATTTTGGCGTTTGCCAACTCCGGCCAAGAGTTGTGTTTGTGGCAATCCGCAGAGATGTTGCAGAACACTTCAGATGGCCCGCCGCCAGTATGACGCTTCCGCCCACAGTGGGTATTCTTCTTCATGACTTAATGCTTCAAAACGGTTGGCGCGGCGCTGACGCGTGGCGTCAAAGAGCGAACGACATAGCGCCTACTCTTGTTGGAGGTAGTAAAAAACATGGGGGGCCAGACCTTGGGCCCACGCGTTCGCGCGCGGCTTGGGCGAGTCTTGGTGTTGATGGCCGGGGGGTCGCCAATGAAGCACCTGATGAGAATTTTGTTGGCATGCCCAGGCTGACCGTGCGTATGTGTGCCCGTGTCCAGGGGTTTCCAGATACTTGGCAGTTTTCAGGAAAAAAAACGCCCGCCTACAGGCAAATTGGTAACGCTTTTCCTGCTCCGGTAGCACACGCTGTTAGTGCCCGAATTGCCGAAGCGATCGAAATGGCTGCTGCAAATCGATTTATGCGCCGAGCAGCTTGAAAATGAAGTTGCTTAAACCATCTAAAGGCGCGCGCACCAAGTTAAGGACTTATTTTTAGGGAATATTGGGCGGGTGATGGATTCTGATGAGCTACGAGGTGTTGCAGGTGGTATCAGCGAATGGGCGCGTCGGATTCGGGAGTTAAGGGATGAAGAGGGCTACGCCATTCAAACCCACAACGACCGCGCAGACCTCAAACCTGGCCAATATGTACTTGAGTCAGCCAAGCCCCAACCCGCATTTGCAAGGGGCGTATCAAAAGAAACACGCGCCCTCGTTCTCGACAGAAATGGCTTCACTTGCCAAATGTGCGGCGCAGTTGCTGGGGAAACCCATCCCTACGACGCAGCCCGTAAAACACGGCTTCACATTGGGCATGTTGTTGATAAAAGTTTGGGCGGAAGTGATGAAACGAGCAACTTGAAAGCTATCTGTTCGGTGTGCAATGAAGGCGCATCAAATGTGACACTGCAGCGCCCTGACTTGGGTAAGTTGTTTGTACAAGTTCGGCGAGCAACATCGAAAGACCAGTTGGAACTTCTTTCTTGGCTAAAAGGCAAGTTTGAAAGATAGCGGTTCAACGAGTGCTAATATCCGCGCATCGGGAACACAGCCTCCCGAGTCCTTTCTAGAATAGACGGTGTCCCGTCCAAGCGCTGGCAACTCGTTTGGAGTAATTTGTGGACACCCGTATCAATTGTCTTGACCCCATCTCTTCCCTTTTCATTTCTCCGAAAGAGCTGGGCAAACGCCTGGCTTGGGCAGATAAGCCATTGCTACTGGATGTGCGGCCCCAGGCACGCTTTGATGCGAGCCTGCACATGCTGGCAGGTGCCCAGCGCTGCAGCCCCGCTGACGTACCTGCTTTTGCTGCCAAATTATTTGTTGAAAACCCAGAGCAGAAAATTGTTGTGTACTGCGTGTACGGCCATGGTGTCAGCCTGGAAGCAGCCGCGACTTTGCGGGCTGCTGGCCTTGATGCTTTCGCGCTTGCTGGCGGTTTTGAAGGCGGTGAAGACGGCGTTGACAGCGCGCAAAGCATTGCGCTGTGGCGCAGTGCGCAGCTGCTAAATGTCGCAAAAGCCAAGCCATGACAGTCCGCCCTCCTCCTCAAATTTCATTTGGCGAAGCGCTGCGCTTTTGGCTTCAGTTGGGTTTCATCAGCTTCGGCGGCCCAGCTGGGCAAATTGCCATCATGCACCGAGAGCTGGTTGAAAAGCGCCGCTGGGTGTCTGAAAAACGCTTTTTGCACGCGCTGAATTTTTGCATGGTGCTGCCTGGCCCGGAGGCGCAGCAGCTGGCCACTTACCTCGGCTGGCTGATGCACCGTACCTGGGGCGGCGTGGTGGCGGGGGCCTTGTTCGTACTGCCCTCCCTTGTTCTTTTGATCTTGCTGAGTTGGGTTTACATGGCCTTTGGCCAGCAACCCATCGTGGCGGGTATTTTTTACGGCATCAAGCCTGCGGTGGCGGCGATAGTGCTGCACGCTTTGCACCGCATTGCCAGCAAATCACTGGGTAATCCCCTTATAGCGCCGGTTCCATGGGCGCTAGCAGCTATGAGTTTTATAGCGGTCTGGTTGTTTGAACTGCCCTTTCCGGTGGTGGTGTTGACGGCGATGTTGATAGGTGTGGTGCTGTCCCGAGTTGCGCCTGGCGCGCTGGGCAAGGGCAGTGGCCACGGTGCCAAGGGCCATGGTGCACATGAGGCGGCGCTGATTGATGATGACACGCCAACGCCTGCCCATGCCTTGTTTAAGCCATCTCGGCTGGCCATGGTGTTGCTGGTGGGCGCGGTGTTATGGCTGCTGCCCATGGCGCTGCTATTTTTTAACTACGGCTGGCAGAGCACATTAACGCAAATCGGCTGGTTTTTTACCAAGGCCGCGCTGTTGACTTTTGGCGGCGCATATGCCGTGCTGCCCTATGTCAACCAAGCAGCCGTCGAGCACTACCAGTGGCTCACCACGGCGCAAATGATGGACGGACTGGCCCTGGGCGAAACCACACCCGGCCCGCTGATCATCATCGTGGCATTTGTTGGTTTTGTGGCCAGTTGGGGCAAAGCCGTGCTGGGCACTGAGGCCATGCTTTTGGGTGCGGCGCTGGGCGCTTGTGTCGCCACCTGGTTCACGTTTTTGCCGTCGTTTATTTTTATTTTGGCGGGCGGGCCGTATGTTGAATCAACGCGGGGTAACCTCAAACTCACCGCGCCGCTGGCAGCTGTCACGGCGGCTGTGGTCGGTGTGATTGCCAATCTTGCTCTGTTTTTTATAGCTGCCGTTGCACGTCCCATAGGTGCTGGCGGGTTATTTGATTGGGTAGCGGTAGCCATGGTGGTGGCCGCGGCGCTGGCATTGTGGCAATTAAAGTGGGGCGTGATCAGAGTGATTGCGGCTGCGGCGGCAACAGGCCTGGCGCTGCGCTTGTTGGGCTGGGCTTGAAAACTGCATCTGCACCTGTGAGCTGGAAAACAAAATCGGTAGTGGACGTAAATTTCGACAACTAAGGCGACATGCCCTAGACTTACCACCCATTTTCGCCTACTATAAGTAGCATGAATATCCACCAAGAAAAGCATTTTCTTACCGAGCAATCCATTCTTAGCGCGCTTGGAACACCAGCCGTACACCGTCCGGGTGCCATGATTTATCAAATGGATTGTGTGGAGGCTTTAGAGCGCTTGCCAAAGAATTTGATTGACCTTACCGTTACATCACCTCCATACAACATTGGAAAAGAGTATGAAACGAGGATCGGATTGGATCATTACGTCTCATGGTGTGAAGAGTGGATCAAAGGCATTGAAAGAGTGTCAAAGTCGGAGTCTTCCTTTTGGCTAAACCTTGGCTATTTGACCTCACCTGAAAAGGCAAAATGCCTGCCGATTTCCTACTTGTTGTGGGATAAAGTTCCTTTTTTTCTAATACAAGAAATTGTTTGGAACTATGCCGCAGGAGTTGCCGCTCGGCACTATTTTTCTCCTCGAAACGAAAAGTTTCTCTGGTACGTCAAGAATCAAAACCAATACACATTTAACCTGGATGCTGTACGTGATCCAAACGTAAAGTATCCAAATCAAAAGAAGAACGGCAAGTTAAAGTGCAACCCGCTCGGGAAAAATCCGACGGATGTATGGGAGTTTCCTAAGGTGACGTCGGGTACACAGCGCGCTTCGCCCGAACGCACAGCTCACCCAGCGCAATTTCCGATCGCTGTAATCGACAGAATCGTACGTGCTTGTAGCAACCCAGGTGATGTTTTGCTTGATCCATTCATGGGGTCTGGTACAACAGCCGAAGTTGCGCTCAGCACAGGACGCTTTGTCTTGGGATTTGAGCTCGAATCTAAATATATCGACATCATCGCAACGCGCCTTGATAATTTTCGAGAATGGCAGCGGAACGTTTCTAATCAACGCACATTAGCAGTCTTCGAACAAGAGCTTGAGCTTTCCTCTTTCGACGTCGCTTGACAATCGCGCCTGCTGCCCTGTTGAGGCCGCTTGGCCTTGCCAATCAGCATGGTCAAGCCATCCAAATCTGACCCTCCTGAGCCTTGCTGCCTTGGAATTTTTTATTGATTTTTCGAAATTCACAGCAAGATAGAAACCAGATTTACTTTTCTTTGCGGCTGTGGTCTGCTGCGCAAAACTCCGGTTTCCAAATATTTGCGTCGGATGAGAAGAAGTTTTGATTTCCATTCAAAAGGATATGTCTGGCACGTACACCACATCTTTGTCAGCAGCTGCTTCTTCTCTACGCCACACACCTGGATAGCGCGCAGCGAGCTCTAAAGGTATCAACTCATGAAGGAAAAAAGCAATGATTTGTGGCTTTGGGTAGATGTCTTTTCCAATCTGAAAACCTTTGCTTCCGATTTTTGACGCGAAAACGTCCTTCCAACTTTTGCGGACCACATCAATCAGCTCACTCATCTTTAAAGGATAAGACTCAATGAGTTCATCAGTTTTATCGCCCCATCTGTGCTTAGGAACGTCTTTATACGGACTAGTCATTTGAGCCCGTCCAGAAGTGCGGCAGGCAGCTCGTTTAAGGCACGTGCAAGTCGTATTATGTTTTCTAGGCTGACATTGCGTTCCCCCCTCTCAACTGAGCCAACGTAAGTACGATGGAGGCCACAACGTTCTGCGAGCTCTTCCTGAGAGATGCCGATGGCTTCTCTGAAGCTGCGAATGTTCCCACCAAGTTTTTTTGTGTTGACTAAATTTTTCACTGACGAACTTTGAAGTCCCGCACCTTATAAGTCTACAGACTATAAGTAGCCATTAATCGTGCTGAACAGGCTGGGCGGCCACTACAAACGACAAATGGAGCGTGGCAGCTCATAGTCTTCTTTGCAAGCCACCCTCACCCCTTAATTCTCGCGGAGATAGAAGTAGTGACAACTTAACCCGCGTTAAGCTAAAGCCCATGCAAGGCACACCAGCGATTCGCAACATCAGCATCTGGCAGCGCCTGTTTGGCGACTGGACACCGACCGTTACCCCCACCACGCTTCGTGCTGATGCGCTGGCTGGCTTGCTGGGCGCGGTGCTGGTATTGCCGCAGGGCATAGCGTTTGCCACGCTGGCGGGGTTGCCGCCTGAATACGGCCTGTACACCGCGATTGTTCCTTGCATCATCGCCGCGCTGTTCGGCTCTAGCTGGCACGTGATGTCAGGGCCGACCAATGCCAACTCGCTGGCGCTGTTCGCCATGCTATCGCCACTGGCGTTGGCGTTTTCACCTGCTTATATCCAGCTAGCGTTGGCTGTCACGCTGATGGTGGGTGTGATGCAGTTTTTAATTGGCGCACTGCGTTTGGGCAGTCTGGCCAACTTTATTTCGCCTGCTGCGCTTTTTGGTTTTACCTCGGGTGCTGCAGTTTTAATAGCGATTTACGCGCTGCCAGAATTTTTGGGGCTGCCGCCTGCCAGTGAACGCGGCGCGTTTGCAGTTTTGGTGCATGTTGGCGTGCAACTCCCGCAGCTGGATAAATTTGCGGTGTTGGTTGGCACCACCACGTTAGTTACTGCGCTAGCTGTGCGCTCTGTGCGGCCTGGCTGGCCATTTATGTTGATCGGTTTGGCGACGGCAACGGCCTTGGCGATTGCCGCGCATTTGACCGTGCGAACGATTGGTCGTATCACCACGCCCTGGCCACAATTGGTGTTGCCCAATTTCAGTGAGGTCAGTTGGGTGTCCTTATCAGATTTGCTCGGCCTGGCCTTTGCCTTGACGATTGTGGCGCTCGGCCAATCCGTCTCAATTGCCAAAGCCGTTGCAGCCAAGTCAGGCCAGCGGATTGATGCGAATCGTGAGTTTCGTGGTCAGGGCTTGTCCAACATCGTCGGTGGGTTTTTCTCGTGCTATGTCAGTTGTGGGTCAATGAATCGGTCTATGCCCAACCTACAAGCGGGCGCACGCACGCCGCTGGCGGCTGTGTTTTCTGCGCTGCTGCTGCTGGCTTTGGTGGCGGTAAGCAGCGCGCTGCTGGCCAAAATCCCGATGGCGGCACTGGCGGGCTTGCTTGTGTTGGTGGCAGTGTCGCTGTTTGACTTGCCGCGCTGGCGCGCCGTGTTTTCTTTAAGCCGCACCGAGTTTGCGGTGGCGCTGGCCACCTTGGTTGCTACCTTGACTATTCGCTTGGAAATAGCAATTTTGCTGGGTACGTTGCTATCGTTGATGACATTTTTATACCGCACCTCCAAACCCGCCATGCGCACAATGGGGTTTGATGCCGAAGGTCCAGGCCGCCAATTTGTGGTGCTGAATGAGCAGACGTCAGCATCCCGGGAATGCCCGCAGCTCAAGCTGCTGAGAATGGAAGGCGAGGTTTATTTCGGCGCCACCCAACACGTTGCAGATAAATTACATGCTTTAAGGCACGAGCCTTGCCCGCAAAAACACCTGCTGGTGATGGGCAAAAGCATGAACTTCATCGACCTGGCTGGCGCGCAGTTATGGGAGCAAGAGCTCAATGCCCGCCGTGCCATGGGCGGCGACTTGTACTTTCACAGGCCGCGCCCGGAAGTGCTGGCGATGTGGCAAACCACAGGATTTACCCGCCTGCTGGGGCCGGGGCACCAATTCGCCGACAAACGGGTGGCGATAGCCACAATTTTCCCCAAGCTCGACCAGCAAATTTGCGGTCAGTGCACCGCGCGCGTTTTTTGGGAATGCAAGCAGTTGCCACGCCCCGCAAATCCCGCCGTGCAAGCCTAGCCGCGCAGCTTGCCCCACCACTGCTTGGCGCGCGCTAAGCGCGATGGGTCAGTGCTTTCTGAGGACAGCTCAGCCATGGCGGTGGTGCGCGCCTGCTCATGCATGTCCAGCATCATCAGCCCCTCACCCATGGTGCGCCAGCCAATCATTTCGAAATCATCAAGCACCAGTTTTTTGTCGCCGGTGATGTTGCGCTCTACCAGCCACTGGCCAATCAGCAGCCGAAAGTTGTTCAGCGCCGTCAGGTAGGCGGCGTATTCATACAGCGCGCGCCAAGTTTCACCCAGGCCCACCACGAGCTGGCGGTGTTTGCGCACGGCGTTGAGCAGCTCTACCAGCTTGGGGCCAATTTGCTTGCCCGACTCTTGGGCAGACAGGGCTTTGGCAACGTTTTCTATCGCCTTGGACAAATCGCCCATGCCATCAGACAAGGCAATTGATGCGGTGTCCGTGGTCATGCCGCGCAGCGCGTCGCCAAACTCGGCAAAGTCCCGCATGTCGGGCAAGCCGGTTTCAGGATCAATGTCAAAGCGAGGCGGCGGCGTCATGCGGGAAGTCTATCGCTTTTTTGATCGTAAACCGCCGCTACAGCTTGACCGATAGAATGAAAATGTTTTCACTTTAGTTGACTGCACAGCCCATGCCTTTGTCCACACGCTTAGCCGTCATGCCGCAATACTTTTTTCCCAAGCAGGCATTGACCACGTTTGCTGGCTGGGTCGCCGGCCATGAGCGGGGTTGGATCACCACCGAGATCATTCGCCGGTTTGTGCGAAAGTACGGCGTCAACATGGACGAAGCGCTTGACGCCAACATCGCCAGTTACGCCAGCTTCAATGACTTTTTTACCCGCGCCTTAAAGCCGGGCGCACGGCCGTTGGCTCAGGCTGATTTGATTTGCCCGGTAGACGGCGCCGTCAGCCAGTTTGGCCCGATCTCCGGCGACCAGATTTTTCAAGCCAAGGGCCACCGTTATTCGACCACCGCATTGCTGGGCGGTGATGCTGCTTTGGCTGAACAATTTAAAAACGGCAGCTTTGCCACGCTGTATTTAAGCCCCAGCGACTACCACCGCATTCACATGCCCTGTGACGGCCGCTTGGTGCAAATGATTTATGTGCCGGGCGATTTGTTTTCTGTTAACCCCACCACGGCGCGCGGTGTGCCTGGCCTGTTTGCACGCAATGAGCGAGTGGTGTGTGTTTTTGAATCCGAACGCGGCCCGATACGCCAAAAATTTGTGCTGGTGCTGGTCGGCGCCACCATTGTCGGCAGCATGGCAACCGTGTGGCACGGCGTGGTCAACCCACCGCGCTTGCCAGACGTCAAAACCTGGAACTATGCTGGTCAAGCGGTGGAATTGAAACAGGGCGACGAGATGGGCCGATTTTTGTTAGGCTCTACTGTCATAGCGCTTTTTCCAAATGATGCCAAAGCGGAGCTGCAATTTAGTCCCACTTGGCAGCCAACGCAAGCCATCCGCTTGGGCGAGGCGATGGCACTGTATCAAGCTATCTAGGAGCCTCCATGAACGCACCCCTC
>JAYWFR010000284.1:0-3038 GCA_043778695.1 Polaromonas sp.
GGTTGCTGGTGCCTGTGCCAAAACCGCTAGATAGCAGGTTGGCACCGGTGTTCGCGTTTTGCAAAGCGACTTCAAAGGCATCTTGCGGGGCGGCGGTGAGGATGCCGTTTTGCTCGGTGCTGTTGGTTTGCAGATTTAAACCGCTGACGGTAAAGGTCAGGAAGCGGTCTTGGGGGGTGATGATGAAGGCTTGGGCCAGGTGGGCCTGGGCTTTGGTGGATTCGCCTAGGGTGATGGTTGACGGCGTGGCCTCTACTTTGCCTGTGGTTTCCCATTGGGCGACTGAGCCGTTTTGGGCTGTGGTGAAGTTGCCGTTGGCTAGAGTGGGGTTGACCACAGCCGCTGCAGGGTGCAACTGGCTATATGAAAGACCACCAACGTTACCAGCAGGAGGCGTGACCAACGTCACTGAGGTGCCGTTTGAATAGTACGGCGAGCCTTCTGCTTGGAGCGCTGCAATATCCACCGCACCGGGCAATCGGCGCTGGCCGGGGGCCAGGTATTGGCTCATCACATCGTTGGTGGTGGCTGTGCTGGGCAAGCCCACCACATGACCCAACTCGTGAATCAGCACGGTGAGCAGGTCAAGTTTGCCTGTGGCTGGGCTGCTGGTGCCACTGGTAAAGCTGGTAGCGGATACGCCTGCATCAAACTCGGCCTGATCCATAGGGGTGCTATCGACAAACCAGCCCCAGCCTGCGCCGCTGGCGTCCAGCGTGATGGTTGTTCCCTGGGTCTGGCCTGCCAAACCGGTGGGCAGGTCAGCAACTTGAAAACTGGCGCTGTTCAACAGTGATGCCGACGCACCTGCCGCTAGCCAGTACTGGCGGGCTTGAGGTAGCAGGGCACTTATTTGAGTCAACGTGAGTAAACTTGGGCTTACTGCATTGCCCTCGGCGAGGACGTTTTGCGGGAAGATGGTTGCTTCGCCGACGTTTCGCAGTTCGATGAAACTGTGTGCCTCGTCTACTCCAAGGAACTCACGCAACAAGGCATTTCGCTCAGCATCGAGTGGTGATTCGACAAATAGGCGGGTCCCATCTGGCTGACGCTGAAATTCACCGAATCGATAGTTCGAATCTTCACTTCGAATTTTATTCAGTACGTCTCTTGCTTTCACGATGCCAATCAACTCAGGTTTGCGTATCCCCGCAGGAAATTCATAGCGAAAAAACTCTCCGCCGTTGATGCCGCCTGTTTGCTTCCAACGCAACGCGGCTGTTTCAAGCTGACGAAGTGCACCGGGTATGTCGCCCGCCTTGACTAACCCCAGTTTGGAGTCCACATTGATGCGAAGGCCAGTTGGCGAGAGGGCCGCGCCCTCTATACCAATAACGATATTGCCCAGCCTTGGGTCCTCAATGGGAAGCACATACTCCCACCGCACATTATTGTTGCCTACAAGCCTGCCTGGTGCCGTTTCTTCATGCGCCAACCAACGAGCCCAAGTATCTGGCTCTATCAAGCCCGCTTGGCTAGGTCTGGAAGCGGGCATGAGATAAATCTCGTTCTTTAAATCCAGCGTTTTCAGGTCTTTCCCTTTGAAATAATCCACGGCTTCTGCGCGGGAAAGGAAAGGTCGCTCTTTTTGCTTTTGCGTCAGCGGCGCTATAGGTAGTTTTTCTGTGCCATTTCGAACCTCAAAACTGAGTCCATCACAATTGGTGTTGTGCACCCAGATGCCGTGTTTACCCACGTAATAGGTATGGAAATCGTCTACCTCTAGGTTGTAAACCGGTAGCTTTAAACACAGATCTTCATTAACTTCCTGCCAAGTACTTTCGTCTTGTGAATAACGCACTGCATCAATAGCGAAATCGTGGGTTGCGACTAGCTTTTGATTTGCATAGTCCCATAGATCACCGTAACCGCGCGGATCACCGTGACCAGCGGGAGTCCAACCGACTCCCGCCTGATTGCTGATGTAGATGGGTATCGGTTTACGCGAAAACGTATGTAGGCCACTGGCAAGTTCGAAACGTGAATAGTTATCAGTAGTCGCATTAAATGCCGGTATTAACTTGGCTGCCGTCCACCCCGTTTCGGCAAGCCAAAATGGATGATTGTGAGTTGACGTTATGGAATGGAAAACACCGTTATCGTCTGGCGACTCGTAGAGCACATCCAAAACTGCCTGAGGCTCATGCGCAAACGTCTGCAACACTTGCTTGTAAGCCTGCTCCCCGCCGTTTTCCGGCTTAGACAGCACCCAGTCGCCCACCTTGATCTGCTCAATCGGCACCAAGCCTTCTTTGGTATGCACCAGCGTGCCGGCTGCAAAGCAGGCACCCGGTTCAAACCATTTGCGGGTTTTATCGGCCGCTGTGCTTCTTTCTAAAACCGCCTGGAGTTGCTTCTCACCCGCACCGCCGACTTCATTCTTGAGTTTTTCAATGCTTGGCCGAGCGAACGCTTCGCGCAAGGTAGCAGCCAACTCTTTGTCAAACAAGGATGCGGTCGCGCCGTTCATCAATTCCTGCGCCAAAGTTTCAGCCTGGATGATCTGGGCTTCGAGTGGCAGCGTTTTATCAATCGCGCTGGCCCGCTTGTTCAGCTCAGCCCGATACCAAATGGCCGCTTCATTGATCGTCTTACTAGAGGCCGCGGGCGTGATGGCCACCACCTTGCCCTTGATCAGGATCTCGGTGCTACCCGCAAGCTCAGGCACATTGGCATCGCGCAGGCGCACCTCTACACCCGCACCTGCGGATTTGGGTGTGCTGACCTTGACTGCTGCCGACAGTTCAGACGTGGCTGCTTCGCTGATAACGGTTTTGGATTTGGAAGGCGCAAGGCCGACGACTTCGCCCAGCTTTTTGAGTAGGTTGTCCACAATGCGAGGCGCGTTTTCGTAAACGGCTACCCCTGCTCTGGGGGCAGCGCCTAGAGCACCGCCCAGTACGGCGCCAAACCCGCCAGCGGTCAATGCATGCGACCAAGAGAATTCGGTTTGACCGGACACGCCGTTGGTGATGCGCCCCACTTCAAGGAGGCCCGCCTGCAAAAGGGTGTCGAACGTCACGCCAGCGGCAAAGCCC